>JAHZEH010000250.1:0-395 GCA_019421925.1 Clostridia bacterium | reverse complement strand
CTGCCTCATCAGCGGAGGCGGGCGGGTGCTGCCCGAGGCGGCCCGCACCTTTAACGGCCTGGGATACGATCTGGTCATCGGCTACGGCATGACTGAGCTGGGCATCACAGGCTGCCAGATTGCGGACAGGATCAAGGATAAGCTCTCCCTGTGCACCGGACCGGCACTCCCCTCGGTGGAGTACCGAATTGAGCCTTTTAAGGGGGGCGCTCCCGACGTGGGGGAGCTGTTCGTGCGCAGCCGGACCATGCACATCGGCCGTCTGGAGGAGGGCAAAATGGTACCCCCGGACCTGGACAGGGACGGCTGGTTTGCAACCGGGGATATTGGCCGTCTGGAGGACGGCAAGCTGTGGATTGAGGGGCGGCTCAAGGAGGTCATCATCAACGAGTCGG
>JAHZEH010000249.1 GCA_019421925.1 Clostridia bacterium | reverse complement strand
CGGAGGAGGAGACGGAGGGCTGAGGAAGCTTTGCCCCGTCTGATAGAACCCTTTTGCCCGCCAACCGGCAGACAAGAGGCCGCAGGCATTTGCCTGCGGCCTCTCCGCGTTTGTTGGCTTTAGCGAAAAACAACCCCCGGCTTTGCCGGGGGAGTGTAAAAAAAGCTTTAGCTTCGATCATCGAGCGAAGCGAGCAAGGAACGGCAGCTTCGCGATTAGCAAAAGGGTTCCATTGGAACAGGAATCGCCCGGTTACGGACTGCCGCGCAAGTGATGCAAAAGACGGAATATTCAGTGCCTCTTGAGAAGATTGCCGGTAGGAAGCCCTTCCAGGGCTTACACAAGCCCCCGGCTTAGCCGGGGGTCCTGACTTGTAACAGAGGATAAAATTTGATATCCTTATATGAGTTTTTATACTGGTGATATATCGCCATTTTTTAAGAAAGCGGGGCATATACGGTATGGTGGATCTTTCGGGACTCAACAGCGAGCAGAGGCGGGCGGTCGAAACGACGGAAGGGCCCGTCCTTATTTTGGCGGGGGCGGGATCCGGCAAGACACGCGCCCTCACCCACCGCATTGCCTATCTGCTGGACAGAGGGGTGCAGCCCTGGAACATCCTGGCGCTGACCTTTACCAATAAGGCGGCGCGGGAGATGAGGGAACGGGTGGAGCAGCTCAGCGACGAGCGGGGCGGGGACGTCTGGGTGAGCACCTTCCACTCCTGCTGCGCCAAGATGCTGCGCATCGACATCGACAAGATGGGCTTCTCCCGGGATTTTGTCATCTATGATGAGAGCGACCAGCTCTCCCTGATTGTCGAGATTCAAAAGGCCCTCAACCTGCGGGACGAGGAATACCCCAAGCGCAGCCTGCGGGCCGTATTCTCCGAGGCCAAGAACCGTTCCCTCCAGCCCGAGGCCTATCTGGCGGAGGCCGGCGGCTTCAAGGCGGAGGCCTACTGCGCCGCTTTCAAGCTGTATCAGAAAAAGCTCGCTGAAAATAACGCCCTGGACTTTGACGACCTGCTCATGCGTACGCTGGAGCTGTTTGAGAAGTGTCCCGAGGTGTTGGAGAAGTATCAGAAGAGGTTCCAATATATCCATGTGGACGAGTACCAGGACACCAACGTCTCCCAGTACCAGTTCGTACGCATGCTGGCCAAGGGGCATGGGAATCTCTGCGTCGTGGGCGACGACGACCAGAGCATCTATGGCTGGAGGGGCGCGGATATCCGCAACATCCTGGGTTTTGAGAAGGACTTCCCCAACGCCACGGTGCTGAGACTGGAGCAGAACTACCGCAGCACCGGCTATATCCTGGACGCGGCCAATGCCGTCATCAGCCGCAACACGGAGCGCAAGCGCAAGAGGCTCTGGACCGACCGGGGCAAGGGGGAGAAGTTGACCCTGTATTCCGCCTGGTCGGAGCGGGACGAGGCGGACTTTGTGGGCCGGGTGATCACGCTGGAGGCGGAGAAGCGGAAGTATGGGGATTTTGCCGTGCTCTACCGCACCAACGCCCAGTCCCGTGTACTGGAGGAGATGATGACCTCCTATGGTATCCCCTATACGGTCTATGGTTCCCTGCGGTTCTACGACCGCAAGGAGATCAAGGACGTTCTGTGCTACCTGCGCCTCATGGTCAATCCCCAGGATGAAGTCAGCCTGCGCCGGGTCATCAATATCCCCAAACGGGGCGTGGGGGACGCCGCCGTGGCGGAGCTCCAGCAGGCGGCGGAGCGGGCGGGAGCTACCCTGCTCGATGCCTGCTACCGCATCGACGAGCTGGGAGTCAGCAGCCGGGTCAGCAACCGAATCAAACCCTTTGGGGAGCTGATGCTCCAGCTGCGGGCCCTGTCGGAATTGATGCCACTGTCGGAATTTGTGCCCGAGATGTTGGGCATGATTGGATACTGGAAGTACCTGGAGGAGGAGAAGCGCAAGGACGGCAGGACGGAGGACGCCCGCAAGGAGAACGTTCTGGAGTTCATCGGCGCAGTGGCGGAGTTTGAAAAGAGCGCCCCGGAAAATACGCTCTCCGCTTTTCTGGAGAACGTCTCCCTGGTGGCCAACGTAAACGACGAGGGGGACGCCTCCAGCGTCACCCTGATGACCATGCACAGCGCCAAGGGCCTGGAGTTCCCGGTGGTGTTTCTGTGCGGCATGGAGGAGGGGGTATTCCCCACCATGCGGGCCATCGCAAACCCCGAGGGGATGGAGGAGGAGCGGAGGCTCTGCTATGTGGGCATCACCCGGGCCATGGAGAAGCTCTATATCCTCCACGCTCAGAGCCGCATGCTCTACAACAGCATCGAGCGGCACAAGGTCTCCCGTTTTGTCGAGGAGATTCCGGGCGAGCTGTTCGAGGGCTTCGAGGAACTGCACCACAGCTGGAGTGAAGGGCAGGCGGGCGCAGCTCCGGGTGGTTATACCAGCAGGACCCGTACTGAGACGGCCTACCCCACCCGTGCCAAACCTTTCATCCCCGCCCGGGACCTCTCCACCGGCACCCCTGCCGGCGGGCCTGTGGCCAGCCGTCCCGCCGTCAAAAAACGGGAGAACCTGCACTTTGAGGCGGGCCAGCGGGTGCGCCATGCTAAATTCGGCGACGGCGTTGTGCTGGAATTCACGGGGGGCGTTCTCACAGTGGACTTTGAGACATTCGGCGTCAAGAAAATTGTGGCGGCCTACGCGCCTGTGGAGCCGCTGGAGGAGTAAATATGGAAGAGAAAGACCTGCAAGCCATGAAGGAACTGGTTGGGCGCATCAATGAGCTGTCCCGCAGCTACTATGAGCTGGACGACCCTCAGGTGTCCGACGCCCAGTGGGACGCGCTCTATGACCGCCTGCAGGAGATGGAGCGGGAGACGGGTGTTGTTCTGCCCGACTCCCCCAGCCTGCGGGTGGGCGGGGAGCCCCTCTCCGCCTTCGTCCCCCACCGCCACCTCGCCAGGCTGTGGAGCCTTGCCAAGTGCAAAAGCGAGGAGGAACTGCGGGACTGGGCGGCCCGGGTGAACAGGCTGGCCGGGGAACTGCCCGGCCACGGCCCTCTGCGCTACGCTCTGGAGTATAAGTTTGACGGCCTGACCATCAACCTGACCTACGATAAGGGCGTGCTCGTTCAGGCGGCCACCCGCGGAAACGGAGAGGTGGGCGAGGCGGTGCTTGAACAGGTGCGCACCATCCGCAGCATTCCCCTCTCCATCCCTTTCCAGGGGCGGTTCGAGGTTCAGGGCGAATGCATCATGCGCCTGTCCGTGCTGGAGAAGTACAACGAGAAGGCGGAGGAGCCCCTCAAGAACGCCCGAAACGGAGCTGCGGGCGCCCTGCGCAACCTGGATCCCAAGGTTACAGCGGCCCGCAGTCTGGACGCTTTCTTCTATAACATCGGCTACTGCGAGGGCAGGGAGTTCCGGCAGGAGGAGGATTATTTTGCCTTTCTGCGGGAGAACGGCCTGCCCACGATGGGTATCTTGGGCATTTACGAGGAGCTTGGTGAGCTCATGGAGGCCATTGAGCGCTATGAGTCGCGGCGGCATGAGCTGGATTTCCTGACCGACGGGCTGGTGGTCAAGGTGTGCGACCTGAGCGTCCGCGAGCAGCTTGGCCATACGGATAAGTTCCCCCGCTGGGCGATGGCCTACAAGTTCCCGGCAGAGGAGATGACCACCACCCTGGAGAGCGTCACCTGGGAGGTGGGGCGCACGGGCAAGCTCACCCCCCTGGCCCATCTCGAGCCGGTGGATATTGGCGGCGTCAACGTCAAAAAGGCGACCCTGAACAATATCGGG
>JAHZEH010000248.1:2482-3840 GCA_019421925.1 Clostridia bacterium | reverse complement strand
GGGAGAGGTGCACCCTGTGGAATACATGGTTATCAACATAACAATTGTCCTGGAGATGATCGCCGTCAACATGACCGTAATTGACGTCTGTTCCCATAGAAAATACTCCCTCGGGGTAACGGCCGACGTCCTGACGGGCTTTACACTGGCGGTTGTCGGCGCTTTTTACGCCCTCCTCTCCAGGGGGACGCAGTTTGGCAACGGAAACGGCCTGTTTGTGCTGGCCGGGTTCCTGTATCTCATTCCCATCAACCGGCTGTACGAGGAGTCCTGCCGGCGTATTCTGACGGTGGTGTGTACCTCCTGGATCTATACCATGCTGGTGTTCTGCATCTCGGTGCATCTCTCCCCTATGCGGCGGATGGGAGGGAGGACTTTTCGCGCTGCGTCCTCATCATTCAGACGGCGCTGTATGCCCTGAGCGTCCGGGGCTTCGTCTCTCTGGTGAGGGAGCGGTTCCTTTTTGTGTTGCGCAATATCTCGCAGAGGCTCAACAACAGGCTGATGCTGATGAGCATCAGTTGGTTCTTTACTGTAATACTCATACACCTGGCTCTCCTGTATTACTGGTACAGCCTGCTGCGGGTGGCCGCGCTGCTGCTGCTTGTGGCGAACGCAGTGGAGAGCTATTTGCTTATATATGATCTGGTGAAGAGCTTTCAGCACAATGCGTACCTACACGATCTGGCCTATTTTGATGGGCTGACCGGGCTGAGGAACCGGGTCCGTCTCTTTTTGGACGCGGACGGATTCATTGGAGGGGGGCGGACATTCTGGGTGATTTACCTGGATCTGAACGACTTCAAAAGCGTCAACGACACCCATGGGCACAAGGCGGGCGACGCATATCTCCGCTTTTTTGCACGGCAGACGGAGAAGATTCTCGCTCAGGAGGGCGCGCTGTACCGGATGTCCGGCGACGAATTTATCTGCCTCTACACAGGGGAGGGGCTTCAGGCGTTTCTGTCCCGGCTGGAAAAGGGCTTCCCCTCCCATATTCCCTATGAAACCCAGGGCCTGCCCTATCTTGGGTGCTGCTGTGGATACGCCCAGTACCCGCAGGACAGCGCGTCCTTCGAAAACCTGCTCAGTCTGGCCGACGCGAGGATGTACGCGAACAAACAGGAACTCCACGGGGAGAAGAAGCAGAATTAGGCTCCGGCCTTATTCTCCGGAACCAAGGGCTTCCGCCCACTCCTGGGGGCGGAACCCGGCCAGAACAAAATTGTCCCCAATCAGGAGCGGGCGCTTGACAAGCATGCCGTCTGAGGCGAGGAGGCGGAGCTGCTCCTCCTCCGCCATGGCGGGCAGCTTGTCCTTGAGGGACAACGCGCGGTACTGGACGCCGCTCGTATTGA
>JAHZEH010000248.1:0-2472 GCA_019421925.1 Clostridia bacterium | reverse complement strand
GCGGCGGGGGAGGCCGCTCCGGGCCTGCCAGCCTGCAAGCTCCTCGAAACTGGGCCGGTCGGTCTTGATGTCCCGCAGCGTATAGGGCAGGGCCCTTTCATCCAGCCACTTTTGGGCCTTCTGGCAGGTTGAACACTTGGGATAGCAGAGGAACAACATGGAAATACCTCCTGAATATTGCTTTGTATCTTTCGGCAGGCAGCCGTGGGGAACTTATGCGTTTTTCAGGGGATTTCTCCCCGTGAAACGCACCGCCGGACTGCTTGGACAGGGTTTATACCTGTCGGACAGAATACCATGTAGCAGGGAGCGCACTTCGACCTTGCTCATGGAGGAGCGGGACCCCCGCCCATTTATTTTATAGTTCTCATGTAAAAAGTCTATATGATTTTGTAAATTGTGCAAGAATAAATTCCTGAGTCCCTCAATTTCCGGGAGGATTAATCCCAAATGGGGAAATTGATTGGACCGATTTACAAGAAAAAATGGAGTATGCTATAATTATAAAAAAAATTCAATCTGCCCGGGATCCAGCCGGGGAATAGATGGACACTCATGCGGAGGAGATAGGCTTGCCGAGGAGATATCTCAAAAAAATGAAGGTTGACGGGAGGATGGGTTCCCATTATAAAAGGGGGATGGCGCTTCTCGCCGTCCTCATCGTGGCTGTCTCCTCTCTCTCAATTTGGAACGCGCTGATGCTCCAGCAGGCAATTGACGCAAGGACCATGGTTTATGTGGGGGATGTGTCGCTGCAGCTTTGCAGCGATATTGACTACCGGCTTGAGAGCATTACGATGAACCTAAAGCTGCTGGAGGACAGCTTGTCTGAGGATGCGGGACCGCTTGATGACCAGGTCAGGACTAATTCCGAGATGCTCGGCTTTACCTCCGTTGCCGTGGTTCTGAAAGATGGGCGCACCTACTCCACCGGCGCGCGGAGCCGGGACTTTCATGAGATGTCCGGTATTCAGGCCTCCTTCAAAGGGGAGAACGGCGTTACTTTCCTGGACGAACAGAGTATTGTATACTCCATACCGATATGGCGGGATGGAGAAATTACCGGCGCTTTGGCGGGTGTGCGCAGTCGGGAGAGTATGCAGAAGCTGATCAGTCCCCGGAGCTTCTCAGGGAAAGGCCTGACCTGCATTGTCGACACCAGCGGAAAGGTTATTATTTCCCCGACAGAACTGGCCCCTTTTTTGCAGCTGGAGGATATCTTTGCGGAGGAGTCCGGAGATCAGGATACCATTCGCGCGATCAAGCAGATGAAGAAGAATATGGAATACCGCCAGAATGGCGCGTTCGCCTTTACGGCGGTGGATGGCACGGAGCTGATCCTTACCTATTACCCGCTGGCCAGTTATGACTGGGTGCTGTTTACCCTGATCCCGGCCGATTTGATCTCCCAGCAGACGGATACGTATATTTTGCAAACCTTTCTCATCATCACGGCCATTATACTGCTGTTTTTTACCATCCTTCTTTTGATCTTCAGGATCAACCGGGAACACCTCAGGAAGATGGAACGGGCCGCCTTTATCGACCGTCTAACCGGCGCGCCCAACAACGCGGCGTTTCAGATACATTGCGCCAAGCTGCTGTCCCAGTCCCCGCCCAACACCTACGCCATCGTCCTGTTGGACCTGAAGGGTTTCAAGCTTATCAACGAGTACTTCGGCAGCGCAGCGGGCAATGCGGCGCTCTGCCATATCATGAGAGTGCTCACCCGTCATGTCTCCGGGGAAGAGATGGCTGCCCATGCGGATTCAGATCACTTCTTCCTCTGCCTCAGGGAGAACGATCCCCGGGAGATTCAGTTGAGGCTGGAACGCATTGTGGAGGAGATCAATGCGTTCAATGAGAGTTCGGAGGCGCCCTATTATTTGACCATCCGGCAGGGAGCGTATATTGTCGGGGAACCCACTCTGGAGATCATGGTCATACAGGACCGAGCAAGAACCGCTTGCCGCGCTTCCACACAGGAGGGGCGGTGCGTATTCTATGACACGGTGCTCACAGAGCGTCTCCAGAAGGAAATCGAGCTGAATAACCTGTTTGAGCAGTCGCTGGAGAAAGGGGATTTCAAGCTCTATCTGCAGCCCAAAGTGCAGTTGTCCAGCGGAAAAGTGGACAGCGCCGAGGCGCTGGTGCGCTGGCAGCACCCCCAAAGGGGGATGATCTATCCCTCCGATTTCATTCCGCTGTTTGAAAAGAACGGGAGAATCTGTCAGCTGGATCTTTTTATTTTCGAGGAGGTTTGCAAGCTGCTTCGGCACTGGATGGACGGGGGAAAGGAGCCGCTGCCCATCTCGGTTAACCTGTCCCGTTACCACTTCCAAAAACAGAACTGCCTGGACCAGTTCCATGAGATCGCCAGCCGGTATTGCATCCCCCGGGGCCTCATTGAGATGGAGCTGACAGAGTCGGTCTTTTTCGACGATCAGCGAATCAAACAGATGAAAATGCAGC
>JAHZEH010000247.1:3522-3846 GCA_019421925.1 Clostridia bacterium | reverse complement strand
TGAGAATCTTGAACTCCCTGACGCGAACCTCAATGGTGCCGGTTGGCAGCTTGGGGTTGATGGTCTCCTCCTCGCGCAGCACCAGTTTGCCGCGCACGGCCAGCACATACTCGCTGCGGATGGTCTCCGCCCGGGCAAAGTCCTCCGCCGGGAGAGCGCCCTGGTCAAATACCACCTGCATGATACCCGTGCGGTCGCGCAGGTCCACAAAGATAAGCGCGCCCAAGTCTCTCCTCTTGTTAGTCCAGCCCATAAGGGTCACTTCCGCGCCAATTTCCTTCTCCGTCGGCTCCGCGCAATAGGCGCTGCGCGGCCAACCCTGCA
>JAHZEH010000247.1:2704-3512 GCA_019421925.1 Clostridia bacterium | reverse complement strand
AAGTTCAGCCATTATTGATATCTCCTTGCAAAATATTCTATAGAATTATGATTTTAAAAAGTAAAACCCAGGATTTCCTCAAAGGTGAGGAGCGTTTCCACGCCTGTCTCCATCTCCTTGAGTTTGGCGCTCCCTTTCTCCAGTTCCTCGTCCCCGATCACGACGACATATTTGCAGTCAATCTTGTCCGCAAATTTGAACTGCGCTTTCATGCTTCGGCCCACATGGTCAACTTCTGCCTTGACGCCCCGCTTACGCAGGTCATAAGCCATCTGGACAGCCCTGGTCTTGGCCGCGTCGCCATAGGTGCAGAAAAACACGTCGCACAGGGTGGGCTCAGGGATAACGATACCCTGCCCCTCCATAACCAGCAGCAGCCGCTCCATGCCCATGCCAAAGCCCACGCCCGGCATGGCGGGACCTCCAAGCTCCTCCACGAGCTTGTCGTAGCGTCCGCCGCCGCACACCGTGCCCTGGGCGCCGATGTGGTTGGAGATGATCTCAAAGACCGTCTTGGTATAATAGTCCAGGCCGCGGACAATATAGGGGTTGATCTTGTAGTCGATCCCCATAGCCCTCAGATAGTGCTGGAGCCTCTCAAAGTGGCTCTCACACTCCCCGCACAGATGTTCTACAATGGTGGGCGCATCCTTGGCGATCTCCTTGCATGCCTCGTTCTTGCAGTCCAGCAGGCGCAGGGGATTCTTCTCGAAGCGGTTGCGGCAGTCCTCGCACATCTCGGAGAGGCGGGGCCGGAAATAATCCCTCAGAGCCTGGCTGTACTGCGGGCGGCAGTTGGGGCAGCCGA
>JAHZEH010000247.1:0-2694 GCA_019421925.1 Clostridia bacterium | reverse complement strand
CGATGCTGTTGATATTGAGGGCCAGATCCTTGACTCCCAGCCGCCGGTAGAGTTCAAAGGCCAGGGAGATCATCTCAGCGTCGCAGGAGGGGTCGGGCGCACCGAACACCTCCACGCCGAACTGGTGATGCTCACGCAGCCTGCCCGCCTGGGGCTTCTCATAGCGGAACACCGGGCAGTTGAGATAGAACATCTTAGTAGGCTGTGCATCGGCGTAGCCTTTATTCTCAATGAAAGAGCGGACAGCCCCGGCCGTGCCCTCGGGCTTGAGGGTGATAGAGCGGTTGCCCTTGTCAGTGAAGGTATACATCTCCTTTTGCACAATGTCCGTCGTGTCGCCCACCCCGCGCAGGAAAAGCTCCGTATGCTCAAACACGGGCGTGCGGCTCTCACGATAGCCGAAGTCCGCGCAGATCTGGCGTATCTTCTCCTCGATAAAGTGCCACTTATAGCTCTCCTTGGGGGTTACGTCTTTGGTTCCCTTGGGCGCGTTGATACTCATAGTCGGTTGATCCCCTTTTTCAGAATTCATAAAAAAGTATAAAAAAACAGCCCGCCATCCCTTGCGCAGGGACGGTAGGCCCGTGGTGCCACCCTGATTCGGGCGCAGAAGCGCCCCTCTATGTCTGCCCTTTAACGCTGGCGTGCGTCGCCCCCTACTGATCTCTGTTCAGGGACACGGCTCCCGGTCGTGCGTTCGCTGGTTCTGCGCCGGCATGGCTTTCAGCCGCGGCCACGCCTCTCTGATGAGTGAGCGCCAGGTACTTTCCCCATTCATCGCCTTTGATTTCAGCTCAATTACAGCTTATTCTAACGTTCCCTATCCGCTTTGTCAAGCCTTCTTGCGGCCTGCCGCCACTTCCCGCCTGAAGCTCATACGATTTTGTACTTCCCCGGGTCCTCCTCCGCGCTGAACATCTCCACATAGCACAGCGAATCGGCCTGTGGATCGTATTCAAAGAGCGCGACGCCGCAGTTTGGCACCTCATACTCATCCAGTTTTTCAGGAGGCACGCCGATCAATTGGCAAAGCATGGAACGGATCAATCCGCCGTGGGAGACCGCCGCAAAATCGCCCTCTCCCTCCCGGGCCAGCCGTTTGACTGTGCGCATGCCCCGCTGGCCCGTCTCAAAGATGGATTCCCCGTTTGGCGGAACTATTGTGGGGTCTCCCCTCCATCTCGCATATGCCTCGGGAAACTGCTCCTGTACCTGGGCAAAAGTCAAGCCCTCCCAGTCGCCCATATCCACTTCCTCCAAACCTTCTGCAACCTGGGGAACAAGCCCGAGCTGTCTGGCAAGGATATCCGCAGTCTGCCGGGAGCGGTAAAGGTGGCTGCAATAGAGCCGCCGTACAGGAAACCGGCCGGTAAAAAAAGCGTCCGCCGCCCGCCCGGCCATATCCAGGCCGATCTGGTTGAGAGGGATGTCGCTGCTCCCCTGGAGGCGCCGCTGTTGATTCCAATCCGTCAGTCCATGCCGCATCATATATATCTTCATGGGTTTCACTCCGTTAATTCGTAAAGATTGCGCTGCCGCATCCCGCTTCCACGCCATGGATTCCCAGCAGCTTATATTCCCTGGTCAGGGGGTCATACTCTAATTGGGCGATGCCGCAGTTGGGCATGGTGTATTTCTTGAGCTCAGAATAGTCCGAATGGGTCAGGATGGTGAGCATGGCGCGGATCAAAGCGCCATGGGCGACGACCGCAAAATCCCCGGTCTCCTCCTCCGCCAGCATATTGAGCGTCTCCATCCCCCGCATCCCGGCGCCGATATGGGATTCCCCGCCGGGCGTGGGCATCAGAAAGTCTGTGCGCCAGCGCGCCGCTTCCTCGGGGTATTTGGCCTGGATCTCCGGCAGACTCATTCCCTCCCATTCCCCAAAGGACATCTCCTCGAGTCCCTCAACCACAAGGGGCTCCAAACCTCCCATGTATTTGCCGAGGATTCCGGCCGTCTGGATAGCCCGGAACAGCTTGCTGCAATAGAGACGCTCCACAGGGAAGCGCCCGGAAAAAAAGGTCTCCCCTGTCCTCTCCGCAATTCGGATACCCTCGGCGTTAAGTGGAATGTCGCTTCTTCCCTGCATTAAAAAAGCGGCATTCCAATCTGTTTGACCGTGCCGCACAAGATAAATCTTCATAGAAACCCCTTCACTCCAGTGTATAAATTTGATGATACCTCAGGACGCCGTCCGCAGCGTCCAATGAAAATTCCGCCATGCCGCAGTTGGGCACCCGGTATTTGACCCTGCCGTCCCCCCGCGTGTCCGTCAGGGAACAGATCAGAGAGTTGATGAGGGAGCCGTGGGTTACAACCGCAAAGTTCCCATCCCCTTGTCCGGCCAGAGCCCGGAGAGCCCGCTCCGCCCGCTGCGCGGCATGCCGGCTGCTCTCCCCGCCCGGGGCGGTAAAGCAGATTGGGCGCTCCATCCAGATCTGATAGAGGACGGGGTTGCTCTGCTGAGCGTCCACCGTCAGCATACCCTCCCACTCGCCAAAGGACATCTCCTGCATGTTTTCCGCCACAACCGGCGTCAAGCCCATGTATTTTCCAAGGATATCCGCAGTCCTTCGGGCACGCTGCAGATGGCTGCAATAGAGGCGTTCCACCTGGAATTTCCCGCTGAAAAATTTGCGTCCCGCCTTGTGAGCGCTCTCCTCCCCGACTGTGCCCAATTTTGTGTCACTG
>JAHZEH010000246.1 GCA_019421925.1 Clostridia bacterium | reverse complement strand
ACGCAGACCTGGCCGGCATGATTGAAGAGGGAGTACATGCAGTTGTCCACCGCCACATCGATATCCGCGTCGTCAAACACAAGGATGGGCGACTTGCCGCCCAGCTCCAGGCTGAGCTTTTTGACGTTGGAGGCAGAAGCGCGTACCAGGTTCTTGCCCGTCTCCGTACCGCCTGTCAGAGTAACCTTGCCGATTTTGACATTCTCGCCCAGCTCGTTGCCCACGACCTCCCCCGGCCCCAGAACAAGATTGATCACGCCTTTGGGGAAACCCGCCTCCTCCATGGCCTCAAACATGGCGATCGCACCCAGGGGGGTGATGGAGGCGGGCTTGACCACAATGGTATTGCCAGCGGCCAGCGCAGGGGCAATACACTTGGAGGCAATGGAGATGGGGGAGTTCCAGGGTACAATCAGGCCGCACACGCCAATGGGCTCCCTTACATTATAGGTGAGCACATCGGGCGCGCAGTTGAAGGTCTCTCCCGAGGGGGTGCCGATGATCCCCGCATAGTAGCGGAACACCATCGCCACCGCCATCACGTCCCCCATGGCCGACTTGAGCAGCTTGCCCGTGTGGCGGCATTCGTTCAGCGCGATCTCCTTCTGGCGGGACTGGAAGATATCCGCCGCCTTGTTGAGAAGGGCGGCCCGCTGGAACTGGCTGGTCCTGCTCCAGGCCGGGAAGGCCGCAGCCGCGGCGTCCACCGCCCGGCGGGTCTCCTCGACGCCGCCATCAGCGACAGTAGCGACCAGCTCACCGTTGGCGGGATTGAAAATATCGCGGGTTTTGCCGGAATCGGCGGACACCCACTCCCCATTGATAAACATTTTCCCGATTTCCATAGCCATTCTCCTCCTTGTCAGCGTTCATAGACAACTTTTCCATCAATGACAGTCATCACAGTTTCGCAGTCGATGTCCCGCAGGGGATTCCCCCGGTAGAGCGCCAGATCCGCGTCCTTGCCCGTCTCTATGCTGCCCAGCCGGCCGCCGATCCCCAGGATCTCCGCCGGGTTGATGGTAATGGCCCGCCAGGCTTCCGCCTCCGGCATACCCGCCTTAACCGCCAGTCCCGCACACAATTGCAGATGCTGCAGGGGCACGACGGGAGCATCCGTGATGATTGCCACCCGGATGCCAGCGGCATGCAGCGCGCCGGGGGTGACAAAGCTCTTCTCCCGCAGTTCATACTTGCTGCGGGACCCGAAGCTGGGCCCCACCAGGGCCACGTCGATCTCCTTTTTCAGCCGCTGCGCCGCCAGATGTCCCTCGGTGCAGTGCTCGATCGTAAACTTGAGCTGGAATTCCTTGGCAATCCGAATAGCGGTGAAGATGTCATCCACACGATGGGCATGCATCTTGACGGGCATCTCCCCCCGAATGACGGGAAGCATGGCGTCGAGCTTCATGTCGAAGGGGGGCGGGGCCTTTCCCTCCGCCCGCTCCAGCGCCTGGGCATAGTTCCTCGTTCTCAGCAGAAGCTCCCGCAAGATGGCGGCGCCCGCCATGCGGGTCATGGGGGCCTTTTTCTGGCCGCCATAGACCTTCTTGGGGTTCTCCCCAAAAGCGCACTTCATGGCGGAGGGCTCCTTAACGACCATGTCGTCCACTACCTCGCCGCAGGTCTTGAGAATTGCGAACTGGCCGCCCACCACATTGGCGCTGCCCGGTCCCACAGCCACCGTGGTCACGCCGGCCTCATAGGCCTCGCGGAAAGCCTGGCAGCGGGGGTTTATCCCGTCGATAGCGCGCAGCTGCGGCGTCACGGGATCGCTCATCTCATTGACGTCGCTCCCCTCCGCCCCGACGCCCTGTTCTATGATGCCGATATGGCAATGGGCGTCTACGCAGCCGGGCGCCAGCAGCAGGCCGGCGGCGTCCACCACCCTCCCCTGCGCCGGGAGGCCCTGGCCTATCTCAACAATCTTCCCATCCTTGACCAGCACATCCAGGAGGGCAAAGCTGCCGTCCGGCAGGACAACCCGCCCGTTCCGAAAGAGCAGCATGGCTAAACCCTCCCACAGCCGTCGAAGCGTTCACCCAGGCGATAAGTATCCCAGACGCGCTCCACCGCAGTGATGTCCTCCAGAGGATTATCCCGCAGCACAACCAGGTCGGCCATCTTGCCCGCCTCCAGCGTGCCGTACTGGCTGTCAATGTCCAGCAGCTCGGCAGCCGTTTTCGTGGCGGACACCAGGGCATCCATGGGGCTCATCCCCAGGTCGGTCATGAGCCTGAACTCCAGGGCCGTGCCGTCGTGGGGATTGAATACCGTTCCCGCATCCGTGCCCATGGCGATCCTGACCCCCGCCTTGAGAGCCTTCTGGAAACTGATCCAATGGCTCTCCATAACCTGCCGGGATTTCCGTACCACGTAGTCCGGTATCTCAGGGTTATCCCCGTTTTGTACAATATTATAGGGGGCCACCAAGGTGGGCACCAGATAGGTCCCCTTTTGCAGCATGAGCTCAATGATCTCATCGGTGAGGAAGATGCCGTGTTCAATGGAGGACACGCCCGCCTTAACGGCGTTCAGGATGCCGGTTGCCCCCTGGGCGTGGGAGGCCGTCCTTTTGCCCGCCTTGGCCGCCTCCTCGCAGATAGCTGTCATCTCGTCCAGATTGAACTGTGCCGAGCCCGGTTCGATACCAGGGGTCATAACGCCTCCTGTGGCCATAAACTTGACCACATCCGCGCCATCCCGCAGCACCGTACGGGCAGCCTTGCGGCACTCGTCCGCACCGTCGCACTCAATGCCCATCATCCAGCCGTGCCCCCCCGTCATACAGAGGTTGCGGCCCGCGCCCACGATTCCCGGCCCCTTGACCAGGCCTTTGGACATGGCCCCTTTGACCTTAAGATCGAGGGAGTCCGCGCTCCCCAGAGAGCGCACATAGGTCACGCCCGTGCGAAGGTAATCGCGCATATGTGACTCCGCCTGGAGGGTCTTTTCCACATAGTTCATGCCCTGATACCATTTCATCGGATCGGCCAGAGGGGGCATATCCAGATGGATATGGCAGTTAATCATACCGGGCATGACGAATTTATCCGAGTAGTCCCGTACGGGGAGCTCCTGCCCGAACGAGCCCCGCGGGCCAAGAGCCTCTATCTTCCGGCCGTTGAGGAGGATATCCCAGTCCCTCTGGGGCTGAGCGCCGGTGCCGTCCATCAGGACGCCCGCGCGGAGAATCAACTGTTCCATTTTCTTCTCCTTCCATTTCTAAATCAGATGGCAGGCCACCTGATGATTCTCAGAGACCTCTCTGATGGCTGGGCTCTCCTCAAAGCACTCCGGCCGCGCGAACTCGCAGCGGGGGGCGAAGCGGCAGCCCGGCTTGGGGTTGATAGGGCTGCTGACCTCCCCCTGGATGATCTTGCGCTTTTTCCCCTTGCTGGAGAGGTCGGGGATGGGGATGGCTGCCAGCAGGGCCTTGGTATAGGGGTGCATCGGGTTTTCAAACAGTTCGTCGCTGCTCGCCTTCTCCACAACCTTGCCCAGATACATCACCACGATATCGTCTGAGATATGCTTGACCACCGACAGGTCATGGGTCACAAACATATAGGACAGGCCCTGCTCCTCCTGGATATCCATCATCAGGTTGAGGATCTGGGCCTGGATAGAGACGTCCAGCGCGGAGACCGGCTCGTCGCAGACGATAAACTTGGGCCCCAGCGCCAGCGCCCTCGCCACGCCGATCCTCTGCCGCCGGCCGCCGTCGAGCTCATGGGGATAGCTGTTGACAAATCGCTCGGCCAGGCCCACCGTTTTCATGATGCCCAGCACCCGCTCCTCCATCTCCGCCTTGCTCTTGCAGATTTTGTGCACCCGCAGGGGCTCG
>JAHZEH010000245.1:2453-3898 GCA_019421925.1 Clostridia bacterium | reverse complement strand
ATCATGGAGCAGGCCCACAGCACCGCTGAAAGGATTCTCAGGGGACACACCGAGCAGGTGGAGAGGGTGGTCAAGGCCCTGATCGAGCGGGAGCGCCTGGACGGTGATGAGTTCCAGCGGCTGCTCGACGGCAAGGAGCTGGGCGAGATCAAAAAATCCGACCCCTTCCTTCAGGATGAACCCCTGAAACCCCAGCAGCCCGAGGTGCCCGCTCCCGGCGCGGAGGGGAAGGGCCCGGGCGGCGAGCTCTAACGGAATATTTCCCGCACGGCAGCAGCAAAGGCGGCGTCCCTGGACGCCGCCTTTGCTTATTGGAAAAATGTGGATTTTTGCCGGGTGGTGTGCTAGTCTGAAAAAAGAAAACAGCCGGGCAATGATTAGGAGGAGGAGAACATGGACAATTACCGCTGCGATTACAGCGAGTGGGTACAGATCAACGGGGACCGTCAGAATATCCGGGTGCGGTCCCAGGACGAGAGCAATCCTGTGATCCTGTTTGTGCACGGAGGCCCGGGGGTATGCGACCGGCACTGGGTCCTGAAGGAGCAGAGCGGCCTGAGCAGCGACTTCACTCTGGTTATGTGGGATCAGAGGGGCTCTGGCAAAAGTTATACCAAAGCAGGCTGCCAGAGGGAACTGCATGTATCCGATTATGTGGACGATGTTCAGACCATGGCGGAGTATCTCTGCAAGAAGTTTGGACAGGAGAAGATCATTCTCGCCTGCCACTCCTGGGGCACGGTCATCGGCCTTCCTGTGGCGGCCCGGGCCCCTGAGCGGATTGCCGCCTATATCGGCCAGGGCCAGTTCGTCAACGGGGCAAAAAACGAGTGGCTCTCCTATCAGTTCTGTCTGGAGGAAGCCAGGCGGCTGGGGGATCAGGGGGCGGTGAGGAAGCTGGAGGGCATTGCGCCCAAGGAGGGGAAATATCCCAGCCACAAGGCTATGATGACCCAGCGGGACTACTTGACGCGCTACGGCGGCGCGGATTACCACCACCGGGGCGGGATGGTCTCCTCCCTGTTGATTCCCCTGCTCAGATCCAGAGAGTACAGCCTTGGGGATATGGTCCGATACGCCAAAGGGGGGCTGCGCCTGACAGATATCCTCTGGGGGGAGGTTGTGGCCTGCAACTTTGACGAGACCATCCAAACCCTCCAGACGCCCGTACTGCTCACCATTGGGCGGCACGACTACAATACCCCTTCCTCCCTGTCCAGAGCGTGGTTCGACTCCCTTCAGGCCCCCAGGAAGGAGTGGGCCTGGTTTGAGGATTCCGCCCATTCCCCCATCAAGGAGGAGCCCCTGAGGTGGGGCGAAGTCGTGCGGGAGTTCTGCCTCTCTGTCCTCTGAGAGCGCAGGCAGCACAAAAGCCGGCGGCACGAAGCCGCCGGCTTTTATATTGTATGGGTCACTTCCGGAGGAAGCTCTCCGCCGTGCTCTCA
>JAHZEH010000245.1:0-2443 GCA_019421925.1 Clostridia bacterium | reverse complement strand
TCCGAGTTGGGGCGCAGGATAATGACAGGATAGGAGGGCAGGTCAGCGTACCGGGCGACGATCACTGCCGGTCCGCCGGACATGGTGAAGGTTGCGGCGGCGCTGTACTTGTTTGAGATTACGCCGCTGCCCGAGAGAATCTCCCAGTGGCTGAAGACCATGTTGACGGGCGGGGCGTCCGCGACGATGGGCACGGAGTCCCCCTTGCCGTAGCTTCCGCCGCCGCTGCCCGACTGGACGGTGAGACCGTACAGGTTCTTGTAGGTGGCGGTGACAGTTGCGGGTATGTTGTCCATGGTGAAGGTGGTGGTTTGGCTGTATTCGTCGGCGAGGGTACCCCTGCCGCTGGAGATGACCCACTTGTCAAAGACCATGCCCGCAGGCGCAGGATTTGCAGCGATCGAAGCGCCCTGGCCCTTGGGGAAGCTGCCGCTGCCCGTGCCGGACTGGACGGTGAGGGCGTATCTTTTAATTTTATAAGTGGCCCTAATTTCGGTCGACGCCCCGCCGGTCGTGAAGGTGGTGACCGCGCTGTTCACGTCGTTAAAGGCGCCCGCGCCGGTTACGCGCTCCCACTTGTCAAATTCATACTCCGCGTCAGGATGAGGATCTGCAGCAATGGGGACAACCGTGCCGGAGGGATAGGCGCCGCCGCCGGTTCCGTCCGTGATCGTGCCGTCGGTGACGGTCAGCGGATACACGTTGTGATAGGTGGCCTGGATGGTGGTGTCCGCCAGGGTGGTGGTGAAGGTGGTGGTCTCACTGGACTGGCTGGCAAAGACGCCGCCGCCCACGTCGATCACCCACTCTTTGAAAGCCTGCCCGGCGCTCGCCCTGTCAGCGGTGATGGAAACCTCTGTGCCGGCGGGATAGCTGCCAGTGATACCACCCCACGGGGGGGTGGTAGCGCTGCCGTTTGTAACAGTCAGCACGGGATTCCTGTACTGGGCGGTGACGGTTGTGACGTAACTGCCAGTGGTGAAGATGGTGGACGTGCTGGTCTGGTTGGCCAGGTTGCCGGCGCCGCTGGTGATGACCCACTTCTCGAAAATCATGCCGTCGTGGGATGGGGCGGTGGAGATGGACACCGGGGTATTCGCCTCGTAGGAGGCGGCGACGGAGGTGTCGTTCGTGCCGTTGTGGGAGTTGACGGTCAGATTGAATTTGGGAGGGGCGGCGCTAATGACGAGGGGATAGGACTGGGTATCAAACCCACCGCCGTTGGCGGCCTTGAGGGTGAAGTTAAAAGTCCCGGAGGCAGTGGGGGTTCCGCTGATAACGGCGTTGCCCTCGGTATTTTGGGTCAGGTTCAGTCCCGCGGGAAGAGAACCGCTCGAGAGGGTCCAGGTCAGGGGACGGTCGCCGGTTGCCGCAACGGTTTGCAGATAGGCGGTTCCGACGCTGCCGGAGCCCAGAGCGGTCGTGATGATGTCGGGCACGACGCACCACTGGGCCGTAAAGGTGACGGGAGCGCTGGGCATGGTGAACTCGGTGCCCGCAGGGTAGATGGTCTCGGTTCCCTCCAGCTTCCAGCCGGCGAAGCTGGAGCCGGGCTTGGTCTGGCTGGGGCTCTCCAGATAGAAAGGAACGCCCTCGGTCTGCTGGACCACGGTATTGGGCTCTCCCTCAATGCCTAAGACGTAGGTCACGGGGTGTTTTTTCGCCTCATGGGTCGGTTTGTTGGGGTCGAGGGAATAATACACGTATACAACGCGCTCCTCAGAGGAGGCCAGCTTGTCGTTCTGCACCCAGACGCTCAGTTTGTGGACCGAGCCGGGAGTCCAGTCCGAGGGGAGGGTGATGTAGCCGGTCTTCTCTATCTTGTTTCCGTCCGCTGGCCACCTGACCAGCTCCTGGGGTTCGCCCGTGTCGTCGAAGACATAGTAGATGATATCAGTGCGCCCGACGACGTCCTGGACGCTGGCCGTCACCTCGATTTTGCGGTCGCCCTGGGAGGCGTCGACGTCGAAATCAAGGGTGATGTCGTCCATGACATCGAGCTCCGGGGGCTCCGCCGCCCCGCCGATGCCCATCATGAAGGAGAAGGTACGGGAGCTGTGGGCAGGGATGGCGCGGTTGAGATAGGAGAAAGCGAGGCCGCTGTCGCCGTTTTTATAGGAGCTGTAATCGCTTGCATATTCGATGGTGCTTCCGTTGTCCCGAGTTCCCTCGTACTTGGTGTCGGCGTTAAGCGGGTCAAAGAGATGCGCGCTTGCCTTACTATAGCCACCAAACCATAGTGTGTCTACGGAGGTGACACCGTAGGTGCTCTTGCACAGCAGGTTGAACTGAGCTCCGGTTGGATTGGTGCCCGTATCGTCCGCCATGCGCAGGCCGGTGGAGGTGGTGTTGATGGTTGCATAGTCATTCTTGGCAATTTGAACGTCGGCCCAGGTGCCCAAATCAATGGTGACGGTGCTGTCAGTGGGGTTCTCCACCGTAT
>JAHZEH010000244.1:2537-3918 GCA_019421925.1 Clostridia bacterium | reverse complement strand
GTACGCCGGGGGAGACTTTTTGTAAAAAGTCTCCCCCCGAACCCCTTCAAAAACTTTTACACCGATATGCCAAAGGACCGGATAAATCCGGTCCTTTGGCGCAACGTACATTGTTTTAGACGGGGGATCGCCCCCGGAGGGCAAGCGGCGAAGCCGGTTATGCGGCCCCACCCCGTCCAGAATCAGCGGTCCAGGGTCTTATCCTGATCAGGATAGTATGCCTGCCTGCGGATCTGGGTGGCGGTCTGCCCCTCCTCGAGCTTCTGATAGAGCTCATAGAACGCGGCCGCCCATTTGCCCATGATCTCGTTGCTGCCGGCCTCATACAATTTCACCTGATCGGCGGTGGCCACGTCAGAGATGGCCCACAGGGTGTTGGTCAGGAACACGTCGGGCACCACCTTGATCAACGCGCCGGTGGAGGCCAGCCGGATGGCGTAACCCTCTCCTGAGCGGTTCATGAACCCGCCCAGCACCACGTTCTTGAGATTGGTCAGGTTGACCTCCTTGCCCGCCTGCTTCAGGGCCTCGATATCAGCGGCATAGAACTCCTGGGGCTTCAGGCTGCCCAGATAGGCCCGCGCCAGATAGGACTTGACCCCGGCGGCAGCGTTTTTGCGGCCGGCGCTGTTCATCCCCGCCCACTCCTCGGTGTAGTAGCGGGTCTCAGCCAGCATGGCCGCCGTGGCGTCGAGATCGGCGTCTGGCTTACCGGCATACCACTCCTTGGGGCCGGTGACAGTCAGGCCGTAACGGATGCCGCCGCGGATGCAGGAGGCGTCCAGAACATTCCCCTTCTCGTCGATGACCCGGGACAGGTCGATCGCGCCCGCGACGCCCTCAATCCGAACGCCGTAGGAGTGATAGTAATCGTTGTCGGTGGGTTTGCCGCCGCAGACATAGTTCTCCTCATTGATGGCGTTGTACCAATACATTTTAATGTTGGGATTGACGGCCAGTTCCTTGGATTTCTCGCTTCCGGGGTTGGAGCCCATATAGATGATCATGCTCTCGGGATCGAGCACCGCCTCGGACTGGGCCAGGCCGGGCATGTTGTTATAGGCTGTGCCGATGGCATACATCTCGCGGTATGCATACACGGGCTTGCCGATGGCCGCGACAAACTGCGCGTCCGTCACCCCGGTGTCCTTGCCCAGCTGGATATCCGCCCGGTAGTCCGCGGTATCAATGGGATAGGAGGGCAGGCCGTAGGTATAGATGCGGCCGTTGACGCCGGTAAAGGTGTCGCCATATTGGTAGGAACCGCCCGCGGCGTTGAGCGCCTCAAAGAGGTCCACATTGCTCTGCACGTAGATTCTGTCGGCCTGCACGGCACTCCCATCGGCCAATTCATAGTACAGCACAAAGCCCCTGAGGTAAT
>JAHZEH010000244.1:0-2527 GCA_019421925.1 Clostridia bacterium | reverse complement strand
CTGGCCAGCTCGCGCGCCTGGTCCTGGGAAAGCAGGTTGTTCTCCTTCTGGGCCGCTACCTCGGTCTGATAGGACGCGCCCGAGACTACGTCGGTATCAGGGATGATATGGTAGTCCTCCGCCTTGACATAGCCGTTCGTCTCTGCCCAGGCGCTCATATCCGTCCCCTGGCCTCCGATCTGGGCCATGGCGCTCTTTGCCGCCTTGAGGATGGCTTTGCTGGTGCCGGTCGCGCCCGAGACGGTATCGACGTCCACGCTGTTCCTCTTCACCATCTCCAGGGGCATCTTCTCCAGCGCGGGCTTGCCGATTGTCTCGCCCCTTTTGCTGGTAGTGGCAGTCACCTTGGTCAGGACGCCGTCCGCCACTGTGAGGGTCACTGTGACGGTCTCTTCAAAGCCCGGCGCCGTCGCCGTAGAGGTGGTCTTCACCTTAGCGGCGGCAAAGGCGGGCACTGCACCTGCGAAAAGCAGTGCGGCCGCCAGCAGAAGCGACAGATACGACACAAAACGTTTCATAAAAGCTTCCTCCTTCGTTTACTGAACCGCACATTCATCATAGCGCTTTCAGAACACTTCATCAACAAATGATCACATAATTTCAGTTTTTATTTCCCAGTTTCGTCCGTATTTATCAAATATCCGTCCAATTCATATGCGATCAGAATTCTCCATGACAAAAGGGACGGATTCCCGTCCCTCTGTTTCCCACAGCCCTCCCTCGCGGCAGCGTCAGCGCCATGGTGATCATCATGCAATTTATCGGTGCTCCTGTGCCCTGTGCTGAGCATAACAGTATGGGAGAAATCCTCCCCATGCGCGCTCCGGACGCAGTGTCAGTTTGCGGCTCCGCTCTGCCGCCGAGGGCCCTCGCCCGCCGCCGCTACTCCAGATTGGTCAGACCAGCTCCGTTGTCCAGTTGATCTGCTGGATGCGCAGATCCAATTCCCGCAGCTCCTTGGAGAGGGCATCCACCTGCTTTTGCAGGGCAGCCACCTCCACTGTGCTGCGCACCACCACTTCGCTGCGGGTGCCCCGCATCACCGTCTCGCTGGCCTCATAGAGAAACTCCCGCAGCGCCTCCCCCCTGATTTTCAGGCAATCCCGCCGGGCCAGCAGGGCCGTCAGGGGCTCCTCCCCCTCGAGCACGCCCGCATTGGTCAGATTGATCCTGGTGATGAGGCTCTCCAGCTCCGAGACGCAGCCCTCCAGCTCCCGGAGCAGCTCTTTCGGGTCCTCAGCGGGCATCTCGCCCTCCTGAACCTTGGCGTTGAGGAGCAGCCGCCGTCTGAGCTGGGCCAGCCGTTTTTGCAGATCTGCCCTCTCCACAAGGGCCTGTGCCAGTTTCATAGTTCTCTCCTCCCGCCCCTTGGGGGCATTGTTTGGTTTTTTCCATCATAACCCCTCCACGGGTCGGGGGCAACAGGATTATGCGTTCCTGCTCCGCTCTTCATCGAAACGCCGTCTGTAGAGCAGGGGACCTCCGCTTTACTTTTGGCCCCGGCCCGTCTATCATGATAAAAACGCAGAAACAAACGCTCAACTTGGTTGAGCATTGGAGGAGGCGCCCCATGAAGCGCTACGGTATCACAGAGCTGGCCCGCCTGTTCGGGATCACCCCGGAGGCGATCCGCAAGTATGAGGCTAAAGGAGTCCTGGAATCCCGTCGGAACGAACAGAACAGCTTCCGGGAGTATGACTCCTGGGACATCTCCACCCTTCTGCATGCCAGGAAATATACCCAGGCGGGCTTCTCCGTCTCCCAGGCGGCCGGGCTGCTCAACAGCTCCAGTGTGGACGGCCTGCTCCGCCAGTTTGAGCGGCGCAGCCAGGAGCTGGCCGAGGAGATCGTGTACCGGCAGAAGCTCATGAAATCCCTTGGTCACTGGGAAAGGGAACTGCGGGAGTATCAGGATCAGAGCGTCCCCTACCGCTTTGAAACCAGGCCGGAGACGGTCTTCTGCCAGCTCTATGACGACTCGGACCTCACTGCCAATCAAGGGCATCTGGAGGATTGCAAGCGCTGGATGAAGCATCTGCCCTTTGCCTCTCGTCCTGATCATGAAATCTGAGAACAGGATCGAGGACATCGCTGTCGTCGAACATGACGAGAGCAAATCCATCGGCAACTGGACCATGGACGCCATGCGTGAGGAGATTCTGACCCGCCAGCGCCTGGATGTGGACAACTCTCGGGGGCCACCGTGACCGGCGCAATCTTCCGCAGCGCCGTCATCGCCGCTGTCGGCCGGGCAGGCGGCGACCATGGAACAGGGCCAGGTCTTCTGCATTATGAACGAGTCCCTTTTCCAGGTACCCCGCATCCAAAATGACCACGGCCTGAGCTCTATTAAGGAGATGTATACCATCGCGGATACCCCCGAAGAGCTTGCCGCGGCTCTGGGCATTGATCCCGAGGGCCTCAGGGCCACCCTGGAACAGTACGGTGAATATGTCCGCAGCGGTGTGGACGACGAGTTCGGCAAGGCGGCTGCCGCCCTCACCTCCGACCTCTCCGAGGGTCCCTA
>JAHZEH010000243.1 GCA_019421925.1 Clostridia bacterium | reverse complement strand
CTTTTAGTTTTTTTTCATCCAGCAAGTCTAAAAAAGCCAGTTGAAAGGCGAGCTTCGTACCAAGCAAGGAAATATTCACCGTCCCTCTCTTCTTTGGATTGGAGGACAAGACGCTTCTCCTGGAATATTAGCTTTTATTATATGCGAGGTTATTTGGGTTTGCAAATAAACTGATGTGCGCGCCCACGTTTCCTCCTGATTTAGCCTGAATAATAGAATCCGAACCACGGTAAAGTGCGCAGACGCTTTATCGATACGCAAAAAGCGCGCTCCAGGCGGGCGCGCTTTTCAGTGGGACGGCTATTGTTTGGCCGGGACCATGTTCTGTAAAATATTGAGGCACTCTCCAAATCTCTGGAAGTGGACAATCTCCCGCTCGCGCAGGAAGCGGATGGGGGTCTTGACGTCCGGGTCGTCGGTGAGTTGGAGGATGTGTTCGTAGGTGGCGCGGGCTTTCTGCTCGGCCGCCATGTCGTTGGTGATATCCGCGATGGGGTCGCCGGTGACGCCGATGTAGGCTGAGGTCCACGGCACGCCGTTGGCATCCGCCGGGAAAATACCGGGGCCATGCTGGACATAGACGGTGTCCAGGCCCGCCGCCTTGATAGCGGAGATGCTGGCGCAGTTCATCATCTGGTGAACCATGGCGCAGAGCATCTCCCAATGGGCCAGCTCCTCCGTACCGATGTCGGTCAGCGTTGCGCGGACGCGGTCGTCGGGCATGGAGTAGCGCTGGGAGAGATAAGTGAGCGCGGCCGAGAGCTCCGAGTCAGGTCCGCCGATCTGGGCCATGAGGATTTTAACGACGCGCAGGTCCGCCTTTTTAATACTGACGGGGAATTCAAGTTTTTTTTCGTATACCCACATGATTGGTCCTCCTTATGCTTCCCAGGGCCAGGGCTGGCTGTAAACCCAGGAGCCGTTCTCAATGCTGGAATAGCCGAAATTATGCAGCGGGCCGCATTCGGCGTCGTATTTCTTTTTCAGCTCGCGCAGTTTGTGCGAATACGTCAGAAAAGCCTCGCGGGCTTTTTGATCGCCGGGGTGCGTATCCAGGAAAAGCTGAAGCTCAATGCAGAAAAATTCAATTTCCTGAATGGCCAGCATCAGATCATTGCCGTTCATTCCGCCTTACCTCCTTAGCAATAGGGCCAATAAAGGCCGGGAAAAATGGTGCCTTTTACGAGGCCCTCCGCCGGAGTGAAGACCTCCCCAAAGGTTTGAAACTGAACCTGGGCCATGCCGAGGGGAATATCGCAAGCGCTCTCGCGGACAGTCCTGACGGGGCGCTGTACGGACGCGGCTCCGGACTGCTGGCGATTGCAAGGGCAATTGCTTTTTGCGTTCATTTGGTTTACCTCCTCCAAGAGTACAGGGTGATAAAGCGTCGACACCGGCGCTTTGTTGTATTGTATGCCGGTTGACTGTTGCGCGTGAGAGCGGATGCGTGTAAAATATAAGCCAAGCTGTTCCGGTATAGAAAGGACGCGATGTTTGGCTATTTGCTGCCGCTGAAGGCGGAATTAAAGGTGCGTGAATTCGATACTTACCGCGCACATTACTGCGGGGTGTGTTTTGCCCTGCGCAAAAAATGCGCCCTGAGAACCTGTGCCACGTTGACGTTTGACGCGGCTTTTTTGGCGTTGCTCGGCGCGTCCTGCGGCGAGGGGCCCATCCCCAGGAGAAGCCGCTGTCCCTTTAAGCCCTGGAAGCGCGTCTACGTCGCGGAGGGAATTCAGGCGGATTATGCGGCTCATATGAATGTTTTGCTGGCCGTGGGTAAATGTAAAGACAATTGGCGGGATGAAAAAAAGCTCACGGGAGCGCTGGGGGCGCTGGCCCTCAAGGGCCCCGCCCAGCGGGCAGCCTGCCTGTATCCCGCCTCCTGCCGGGGCATGCAGGAGGGGCTCAGGGACCTCGACGGCCTGGAGCGGGAGAACTGCGGCGATCTGGATGAACCGGCGGCGGCCTTTGGCAGGAGCATGGAGGCTGTCTTCCGCAATATCCCCGGGAGGGAGAGGTGTTCGGATGCCCTCGGCTGGCTGGGGTTCAATCTGGGCCGGTGGATCTATTTGCTCGACGCCTACGACGATCTGGAGGAGGACGAGCACAAGGGAAACTATAACGTACTGCTCCGCGCGATGGGGGGCGTACAAAAGGCAAAAGAACAGAGAGAACGGGTGGAGTTCAATCTGATGCATTCTCTGGAGGAGGCGCGCACGGCGGCCCAAAGCCTGCCGGGCAACAGCCTCTCGCCCATTGTCGATAACATCCTTTGCGAGGGGGCCGCGGCTGCCACGCGCAAAGTACTGAACGAAACGGAGGACCCTGAATGAATCCCTATGAAGTACTGGGCGTGCGCGAGACCGCGTCCGACGAAGAGATCCGCAAGGCCTATTTGGAGCTGGTGAAAAAGTACCATCCCGACCGGTTTACAGACGAGTCCGCCAAGGAGCTGGCCAACGAGAAGCTCACCAGGATCAATGAGGCCTACGACATGCTCACCCGCAACAAGAAGGGCGGGCAGGGGAGCTCCTCCGGCTCCTATCAATATGGAAGGGCGGATGGAGACAGTTACAGCGGAGGGTATTCGGGAGAAAACGCGGCCCAGTACATGCGCGTGCGCCAGCTGCTCAACAGCGGAAATATCAATGCGGCCGCCGAGATTCTCAAAGGCATCCAGGTTAGGAACGCCGAGTGGCATTTCCTGGCGGGCGTGGTCAAGCTGCGCCGGGGCTCCTATGACGGGGCGCGGGAGGAGATGCGCCAGGCCACCCAGATGGACCCCAACAACGTCGAGTACCGAAACGCCTACACAGCCCTCAACAACAGCTACCGGGGCTACGGCCGGCCCACCTATCAGCCTGACCGCGGGCCGGATATGTGCCAGGTCTGCCAGACGCTCTACTGCATGGACTGCTGCTGCGAGAGCATGGGGGGCGACTTTATCCGCTGTTGCTGAGGAGGAAATCTATTATGCAGCTCAAGACGGAAAAGCGGATGCCGCCCGCGCGCCGGGCCGCCCTGGGCGGTGTTGTGACTGCGCTGACCGTTGCATCCCTCTATTTGGCCGCCATGCTTCCGGCGGGGCGAGCGGCATGGTATTTTGTCGCCTCGCTTCTGGTGGCCGCCCTGCTGTGCGAGGGGGAACCATTGCTCGCCACCCTGTGCTTTGCCGCCTCCACCCTGCTGGGGGTGCTGGTGCTGCCAAATCCTTTCAGTGTCTGGCCCTATGCCGCCGTGCTGGGGTGGTATGGTATTGTCAAATACGGGGCGGAGAAGCTGCGGAAACCCCTGGAGTGGACGGTCAAGCTGCTTTGCTGCAACGGGGGGCTGATCGCGGCCATCCTGATCCTTGACCTTGTATTTGGCATAAAAGTGCTCGCTTTTTCCTGGCCCGCCTGGGGATATGCGCTGGCGGCAGTGGGAACGCAGGCTGTGTTTGTGGCCTATGACGTGCTGTACTCCTTCTGCGTATCCTATTATCTGCAAAAACTCAGGCCCCACCTGTTTCGCTCCTAGGAATGGATATACAAAAACATCCCCGGCTTCTGCCGGGGATGTTTTTGTATCCTATTCGTCAAAGGAGTACTCGTTGAGCTCCTCAAAGTCCAGGAATTCGGCCAGCGTCATGTTGAGGCCAATCGCAATATGGTGGAGGGTCTGAATGCGTGGGTTTCTTGTGACGCCCCGCACGATATTGTCGATGGTGGACTGGTTGAGGCCGCACATGGTTGCCAGCTTGTTGTAGGCAATTCCCCGCTGTTTGCACAGCGAGGAGATGCGCCGGACGATGATTTCTGAATAGCTCATGGGCCGCTCCCGCCTGTGTTGGATGATTGAATTCATCATATATGAGGATGCGAGGGATTTTACCCGAATACGGGTTGAATTTTGGTTCAAGGCCATAGTAGTATTACCTGTATTCGGGT
>JAHZEH010000242.1:983-3949 GCA_019421925.1 Clostridia bacterium | reverse complement strand
CCATGGATTTACCGAAGCGGTTGAGCAGTTTGAGCTGAATATCCTTTAAAATATTCTCCTTTTTTTCCTGGATGCTTTGCTGGTTCATTCGGGTCTCCTTTTTGTCGGTCTTTTCAAATTTATGTTGAATCTTAAAAGTTTTAAAAGGTTTCCAAATTATATCATGTTTAGGGCGCTTTGTCACGCGGAGCGGGACCCGGGCCTGGGGGAAGGGGCATTTTTTTGCGCAAAAAACCAGAAAACCATGAAATTCCGGATTTTTTGTGCCTTTTGCGTAAAAGGCACAGATGCATACTTAAAATCTTGCCGGATTTATGGTATAACTATAAATAACATAATACATTTTATCTGCATCGCTTCAAGTTTACAGCGCTCTCCTCACGATTGATTCTTTGAAAACTTCGATAGAGAATTCCGTACGGGAAGGGAACAATTGAATATACTTGCGCACAGTCCGTCTTCCGCCGGTGCGGAGGAGAGGAAGGTCTGCTGGCGCGCGGCGCCGGGAAAGGAGATCTGTCTATGGCATATTATCTCGACGATACGGAACTTTATTTATTCAATGAGGGCAGCAATGCCTATGCCTACCGCGCACTGGGCTGCCACCGCGTTTTCCGCGGCCGCAAAGGCGCGATGCGCTTTGCTGTGTGGGCACCCTGTGCAAAGGCCGTGAGCGTAGTAGGGGACTTCAACGACTGGGACGATACGCTGCATCCCATGGAGAGGGTGGGCACCACGGGCGTATGGCAGCTCCACGTGGAGGGGCTGGAATTCGGCCAGACTTACAAATATTCCATCCTCACCCCCGGGGGGGAGCGGGTCCTGCGGGCCGATCCCTTCGCCTTCTGCGCCGAGCTCCGCCCCGGC
Source organism: Clostridia bacterium (assembly GCA_019421925.1). Lineage (GTDB taxonomy): Bacteria > Bacillota > Clostridia > Christensenellales > CALWSW01 > JAHZEH01. Next base: position 3,082 of record JAHZEH010000242.1, on the reverse strand, counting down.
ACCGCCTCCAGGACCTGGGACCTGAAGGGCTATAAGTGGGGGGATGCCAACTGGATGCGGGCACGGGCCCGCTACCAGCCCTATGACAAGCCGGTCTCCATCTTCGAGGTGCATCTGGGGAGCTGGAGGGGGGAGAAGAATTACCGGGAGATCGCCGACGAGCTGGCGCAGTACGTCAAGGATATGGGCTATACCCATGTGGAGCTCATGCCTATCTGCGAGCATCCCTTCGACGGCTCCTGGGGTTATCAGGTGACGGGCTACTTCGCCGCCACCGCCCGCTACGGCACACCTCAGGACTTTATGTATTTCGTGGACAGGATGCACCAGAGCGGCATCGGCGTGCTGCTCGACTGGGTGCCCGCCCACTTCCCCCGGGACGAGCAGGGGCTGCGCCTCTTTGACGGTACGGCCTGCTACGAGCACGAGGGCCCGCTGGAGGGGGAGCAGCCCCAGTGGGGGACCATGCTCTTCAACTACGGCAGGGGCGAAGTCAAGAGCTTTCTGATGAGCTCGGCCATGTTCTGGCTGGATCAGTACCACATCGACGGGCTGCGCGTCGACGCTGTGAGCTGCATGCTCTACCGCAACTATGGCAAGAAGGACGGCGAGTGGGTGGCCAACAAGGACGGCGGCGCCGAGAACTACGAGGCCATCGACTTTGTTAGAAGGACCTCCGAACTGATCTTCCGGGACAAAAAGGGGGTCATCTTCGCGGCAGAGGAGGCCTCGGCCTTTCCCCTTGTGACCCATCCCACCAGCGAGGGGGGGCTGGGCTTCAACTTCAAGTGGAATATGGGCTGGATGAACGACATGCTTGAGTATATGGCCCTCGACCCGGTCTACCGCAAGTGGCACCACAACAAGCTCACCTTCTCCATGATGTACGCTTTTTCCGAAAATTTTATTCTGCCCCTCAGCCATGACGAGGTGGTCCATGGTAAAAAATCCCTCATTGAGAAGATGCCTGGGGATTACTGGCAGAAGTTCGCCAATCTCCGCCTGTTTTTCGCCTATATGTTTGCCCATCCCGGCAAAAAGCTCATGTTCATGGGGGACGAGATCGGGCAGTTTATCGAGTGGCGCTACTATGAGCCCATCGAATACAAGTTGCTGGAATACGATGCGCACCGCAAACTGCAGGACTTTGTGCGCGCTTTGAACGGGCTCTACCGCGGGCATCCCGCCCTGTATGAGATCGAGAACAGCTGGAGCGGTTTTGAATGGGCCAGCATCGACGACGAGGCCAACTCCGTCATCGGCTTTGCCCGCTACAGCAAGAGGAACAAGGGACAGGACGAGATGCTGCTGTGCGCTTTCAACTTTACGCCGGCCGCCATCGAGGACTACCGTATGGGCGTGCCCCGTCCGGGCATCTACACCGAGATATTCAACTCGGATGAGGAGCGTTTCGGCGGCAGCGGCGTGGTCAACACCGTGCCCGCGGCCAGCAGTGAGATCGCCTGGAACGGAAAGGCCTGTTCCATCTGCTTCCGCATGCCGCCTCTGGGCGGGGTGGTTTTCCGGTATATGCCCTTTGCCGGGGACGGCAGGGCCAAGCCGGAGGAAGCGGGGATGGCCAAGGCCGTCAAGGCGGTGATGCTGGCGGAGTCCCCGGGCGGTTCCGCAGCAGCGGCCAGGAAAAGGGCCTCGGGTGAATAAAAAAAGGGTTTTGAACCGGTTATCATCATCATAACAAGGGGGATACGGATCATGAGAGCCAAGAAGATAATCGCCATGTTGCTGGCGGGCGGCCAGGGTAGCCGCCTGGGGGTGCTGACGCGGGATACGGCCAAGCCGGCGGTGCCCTATGGGGGAAAGTACCGCATCATTGATTTCCCGCTCTCCAACTGCGCCAACTCGGATATCGACACTGTGGGCGTGCTCACCCAATACAGGCCCTTTGAACTCAACCGGTACATCGGCAACGGCGCGCCCTGGGATCTCAACCGCAACCAGGGCGGGGCTTTCGTTCTGCCGCCCTACTCCAAGGGGGAGACGGGCGAGTGGTACTCGGGCACGGCCAACGCCATCTATCAGAATATCAGCTTCATCGACCAGTATTCCCCGGAATACGTACTGGTGCTCTCGGGCGACCA
>JAHZEH010000242.1:600-973 GCA_019421925.1 Clostridia bacterium | reverse complement strand
ATGCCGCGATGCTGGCCAGCCACTGCGCCAAGAAGGCGGACGCCACCATCGCCGTGCTGCCCGTCCCCATGGAGGAGGCCTCCCGCTTCGGCATCATGAACACGGACAGCGATGAGCGCATCACCGAGTTTGAGGAGAAGCCCAAGCAGCCCAAGTCCAACAAGGCGTCCATGGGTATCTACATTTTTACCTGGTCGGTGCTGCGGCGCTACCTGATTGCCGACGCCAGGAACGAGGACAGCCACAACGACTTCGGCAAGGACATCATCCCCGCCATGCTGGACAACGGCCAGAAGATGTATGCTTACGCCTTCAACGGCTACTGGAAGGATGTCGGGACTATCGCCAGCCTCTGGGAGAGCAATATGGATCT
>JAHZEH010000242.1:263-590 GCA_019421925.1 Clostridia bacterium | reverse complement strand
GGGAGCCCCCGGCCTTTGACCTCTACGAGGAGAGCTGGAAGATATACGCCCGCAATCCCAGCCTGCCCGGCCATTTTGTGGGCGAAAATGCCACGGTTACCCGCAGTATTGTCACCGAGGGCTGCGAGGTTTTTGGCAGCGTCACCCACAGCGTCCTCTTCTCGGGCGCAACGGTGGAAAAGGATGCGGTGGTGGTGGACTCGGTCATTATGCCTGGCGCCCGCATTGGCGCGGGAGCCAGGGTGTTCAAGGCGATTGTGGGCGAGAACTGTGTGGTGGGGGAGAACTGCTCCATCGGTGAGATCGAGCCCAAGGGCGCAGTGCAGA
>JAHZEH010000242.1:0-253 GCA_019421925.1 Clostridia bacterium | reverse complement strand
TCGCGGTCCTGGGCGACGGCACTGTCGTCCCGGACAGCACCCATATCCCGCGGGGCGAGATGCTCGACAGAACCCACGACTTTGGCGCCTGAGAAAGGGAGGAGGATATCCATGATCAACAATGCATTCGGCCTCATTTACGCGGGCGAAGCCAATATGAATATGAAGGACCTGGCCAGCGAGCGGTCCCTGGCCGCCGTACCCTTTGCCGGGCGCTACCGTTCCATCGACTTCCCGCTCTCCAACCTGGTCA
>JAHZEH010000024.1:9299-15020 GCA_019421925.1 Clostridia bacterium | reverse complement strand
AGGCGCTGCCCGCCCACCCCGCAGTCCAGCGCACTCCCGTCCCAAACATAGCCGCAGCGCTCATAGAACCGCCGCGCCCCGGCATTGGTATCCAGCACATAGAGAAAGCTGCCGGCATGCCCCTTGGCGCGCAGAGCGTCCTCTGCGGCCCCCAACAGGGCGCGGCCATAGCCTCTCCGGAAATACCGGGGGTGTACGTAGAGGGAGAGAATATATCCATAGCCCTGGGGCGGTGCGCTCTCCCCGGACGCCCCGGTGGGGGGCGTGAACTGGCCATAGGCCACGCAGCCCGCCGCCTCCCCGTCCTCCCAGGCGATCACCGCCTCCACAGAGCCGCTCTCCAGCCATTGGGACATGGGCAGGACCCAGTGGTCCTCCCTGCCCCCATCCAGATCCTCCTGGTCTATCATGCCCCGGTATCCGCTCTTCCAACTGACCGCGTGAACCCTGCTGATGGCCGCCGCATCCTTTCTCTCCGCCCGTCTCAGTTCCATCCCCTGTCTCCGCCCTTTCTGTCTCTTTCTGCCGTCCTTATCTTATCGGATTGCCGCGGGGCGGTCAAGCGGCAAGGCCCCCCTCCTGAGGAGGGGGGCCTTGCCTTCTGGAATCACATGCTGCTGTCTTTTACCGCCCTGCCGCGCTGTCAACCCCTGCACCCCGCCCGGGAACGCAGGGACGCCGGGTTTATGCGGCGGAAAATCCTATCGCCCACCCGGCTTTATGCTTCAACGCAGCGTCTCTTGCCCCGCCCAATCGCCGCACTTCAGCTCCAGCCGGGCGCGCAATTGAAGCAAAATCCGGGCTTAGGTAACGGTCATAAATCCTCTCCGGCCGGGCGTCATTCCCGACGGCAGCAAAGGGCAGGGCATTGCTCACTCCGGAGGCCGGGTTATCCTTCCCTGTCCGCCGGTGCACAGCAGCTCTGCCAATACGCCGGGAGCTCAGAATCTCCAAGTTCCGGCAGACGCCTTTGCGCGAGCGGGCCGGCCCAAAACTGCTTCCATGTCCCCCTTCCGCGGCCGGTTTCAGAGATGCATAGTCCTCTTTCTCAAAACTTCCGCAGGAATCCGGCGGCGCATTTTTTCCCGGCACCTGCGATGTCACTCCCCATAGCATTCCCTCACCGTGATGGATGAAGTTCCCCTCCCATCTTTTCCTCGCCGCCGCTTTCCCACAGATGCTTTTCATAAAGTTCGCTCACCTTGCCGATCACCCCGATCCGGTGATCCGGACGATCCCTGTCCCACATGGCCTGGCAGTAAATCCGGCACCAGCGTTCCCGCTTGCCGGTTTTCAGCTTGCAGTCCAAATGTATGATGGGTTCTTCCCGTGTCGTTCCGTTCAAGAGTCTGCGCAGCTTGTCCAGGTTTTCCTGTCCCAAGATGGTCATGTACGCCTGGTTCCGAGCTGGATTTACGGTAATCGTACCCATATTCAGCTTTTTCGCGTCATACTCGGATAACACCAGCATAGACGGTGAAATGAGCTGCTTGAACCAAATCCCCTCCGAAACCGAATTGTAGAACCGAAGATCGCGCCGGCTGTCTTCCAGCAGCCATATAAGATCATTCATCAAGGGCAGCTTATCCTGATAAAGCAGCTCATCTACCACATACTGCACACTGCTGTTTTCCTGCGCCTGCTGGATCCTCACGTTTGCTTCCTGCCTGATCCTGTCCTGTACGCTCATAAAGCATTCCAGCAAAACCGGATTAAAACTCCCGCATTCGCCGCCAATAATCATCTGAACCGCCTTTTCGTGGGGGATGCTTTTTTTATACACCCGGTCGCTGGTCAATGCATCATACACATCGGCAAGAGAAACGATCTGTGCCGAGATGGGAATTTCATCGCCATGCAGCCCATCCGGGTATCCGCCGCCGTCCCAGCGTTCGTGATGCCACCGGCATACCTCACGGGACACTCTGACCAGCGGCTCGTCCTGTCCAAAAGGGGCGCTGGCAACCATATCCGCACCCAGTATGCAGTGCCGCTTCATGAGCTCATACTCTTCCGGCGTCAGCTTTCCCGGCTTGTTGAGAATCTTTTTTGGAATTCCTATCTTTCCGATATCGTGGAGAGCCGACGCGTTGCATAACACCTCAATATCCTCTCGGGACATGGGATACCGGTCTGTTTTCCCAACCAGGTTCTTCGCCAGGATGTCCGTAATTCGTTGGATGTTCAGTACATGAAGGCCGCTCTCGCCGTTGCGCTGCTCAAGCACATGGCTCAGGATATTGACCACCAAACGGCTGTTTTTTTCCTGCTTATAGATCTCGTCCGCCGCTATCATCGCCAATTTTTTCTGCCTGTCGTACAGATTGATGGTATTCATCACACGGCGTTTGGCAATAGCCGAGTCAAACGGCCGGCGAATATAATCGGTTGCTCCCAGCTCATAGGCCCTTCGAATCGTTTCATTGGATGCTTCTCCCGAAATGACAATAACCGGCAAGTTTTCAATCCAATGCAGTTCATTCAATACCTTTAAGACTTCAAATCCGTCCATAACGGGCATCTCGATATTCAAAAGCATACAAGAGAATCCGCCCATATGCTTATACACCAGCTCGAGCCCCTCTGCACCGGCGCTGGCCTGAATCACATCATACTCATCCTCCAGAATCTGCTGCAATGTCAAACGGTTCATCCTTGAATCGTCAACAATCAGAATCTTGTGCCTGTTCTCTTTCAGCTTCCCCGCTTTTTTGTCTCTTGCCTCCTGAGTCTTCATGACGCGATCTCACCTTTATTAACCATGATAGCTTTGTATTCTGCCCGATGCGGGGTACCGCCGGTCCTCCCTCAGGAGCGCCGCCCCCGCCTCATTCGCGGCGCGCTCCACGGGGATCCCCGTTCCCCTGCGCATCTCCCATCATCCGCTCCGCGCAGCGCGCGGCGGCTTTCTCCTGCGGCTCCGCCTCCCGTTCCGCCTTGTACTGCCGGAACGGGAGGGGCGTTGTTGATCCTTCGCCTTTTTGCCCGCGGATTCAGCAGCCGCGCCGCCAGAACATCAAGCTGCACAATATCGCCGCAGGAATGAAATCGGTTATGTATGGCTCCCTTCGGATCGCCCGCGGTGTCCGCTCTACCCCCGCTTGCTCTGCCATATCATCCGCAGCACGGCTGTAATGCAGACCCCTGCCGCCGCAAGGAACAGAATTGCCATGGCAATTCCGTTCCCGCTGTCGCCGGTCTTGGGAATATCCTCCCCGGGCTGAGCGGGCTCAGGAGATTCCGGTGTGTCCGTCCAAGGCTCTGGTGTTATTGTGGGCTCTTCCGGCAAAGGTGTGGACGGAATCACAGGGGACGTCGGATCCGGCGGCGCCGGCGTGGGCGCAGGAACCACATCCGGTGTCTCCATGGGATACGGCGGCATCGGCGTGGGCTCAGGCGTCGGATTCGGACCGGGCCCGCCGCCCTCTCTGGTGTTGGTAATCGTAATCTGATTCCGGTCGTCAGGGTCCGTTGTCACTTCAGACGTATATCCAGCCGGCACAGCGGCCTCCCTGACCGTGTATGCGATGGGAACGCTGTCTTCTATCTCAGCCAAACCGGTAAATGTATGCGTCCAGCTATTTGCGTTGTTTAATGCAACGCTTTCGCCTTCAGGAGTTTCCCCCTTATAGAGCTGCACCTCAATGCTGCCGGGACGGGCCGGGTTGTTGTTGTCTATTCATTCCTTTGTAACTGTTACAGAAGCGGTCTTCTTGATCAGGTAGATTTCCGCCACGTTGTTTCTGGGCGACACACTCTCTATCTTTTTTGTGGTGGCCGGCTCATAAACCTCCCAATTTGCTTCCCGCGTATAATCTGTGCCGTAGGCGTTTTCACCCTCAAGCACGGCCTGAATGCTCGCGGAAAGCGTTTTGTTTCCGTCCTGGTACAAGTCCGTGACCAGCATAGCGCCCTCGTTGACCGTATGGGTATGCTCCTCAATCTGCCTCTTATTCGTCAGTTCGCCGCCGTTTAGATCGGCAAGGATATATCTAACGGTATAGGGGATGGGCAGGTTCGGCGTGCGGCTTGTCCAGCACGCTTTCAGCGTGAGGATATTGCGCTCCGCCTCGGGATTATAGTAGAGGCAATCGCTCAGCAGACTAACTATTTTCTGGCTGACATGAATATCCTCGCCGGGCTTGATTTCCATCGTCACACCATTATCTTTTTTTGACGTGGTGGAAGGCTCATTTCCCTCCACCACCAGAATCTCCCAGTGGTCAAATATGAATTCCCCGGTTTTGTCAACGGGCGTCCGATTGGACACCAATGCGGTCGGATTGGTCTGGATGTTGTATCCGTACGGCCCGCCGTTCTGATATTGCGGCATATTCTCGATATTTGCTTCCACGGGCGCAGCAATCCCATCCCCGGCGCCGTTTCTGTAGTCCATACCCGCCCTGATCGGATCGGCATAAATATTCATGAGTATCACGCCATTGGAAGGGGTTTTCATAAACTCATCCAACGCCTGCGTAGCGCGGAAATAAAAATACCCATCAGCGCAGGCCTGCCATTCGCTGTATGGCACGGCTGTGTAGGAACCTTCTACCTTTAGATCCCCGGTTGCATCAATATCATTTCTCGTGAGATATTCGATATATGCTTCCGACGCAGTGCTGTTCCCGTCCTGCTGCAGCACTACGCCCTCTTTCGTTGTAAAAGAGACGTGCATATTCTGATATCCCCCCAGTAATTTGAGGCGGAAAGGCGCGTCTATCCGGTAGTTTCCATCTTTTTTGGCAATCAGCGTATCCTGCTCTAGCGTCCGCCATTCATTCATATTTGCTGCCAGCCAATATTGCCCATCCTTTATCCTTTACTCCCTGCAGCGTGCGCATCGCAAATTCTCTGTGAGTATTTCCAACCATATTCCCGCCGGAAACGGTCAGATTTTCATAGCAATTGTCAATTTGCAGCACATAATGCCGTTTGTTTCCGCCCTCTGCGCCCAAAGACTGCACAGTAAGCGTGACGACCGTGCCGGTTGAGAGGATCGTAGTCTCCGTTCTGGGTGCTGTATCTGCCAGCGAAGTCATGGGAACGGTAATCGTTTCTCCATTTATTTCAAGCTGATCCATTTCCCATATAGAATTAGAATGAATTCCATTTATATCCCATGTAAAGCTGTGCCCCTGGGTTGTCAGGACAGAATTTGCCTCAGTGGCTCCTCCATATACGCCATTCGTATTTACCTCTATTCGTCCCTTTGCATATACGGTCTGCGCCCACAGCCAGGCATTGAAGGAGATCGTTTCCACCTTTTCAAACCGCACGGTAACCATCATGTCCTCCGTTATCGAAGGAACAGAAAAGCTCTCCGTAAGTTTCATCGGTCCGGAACTGCTAGCCTCGGGCACAATGTAATTGCCATTTCTTTGGTACGACATCATCCCGCCCAGCTCTATGAACCCCCAAACGGCTCCCCCGCCGGTACTTCCCTGCGGCTCCACCGTCACTGTCGCCTTGTAGCCGCGAGGGATTGTGACATTCCCACTCAGCGGATAGCCGTCCGCAACCGTATGCACACGATCCGACCCGAATATCCCATCGGCTGTCAGGCCATCCGGGCCGGTGGTCATAACGTTCCCATCTTTATCCTGGAACTGATACGTAACCGTATGGTATTTGCCATGGTTGTACACCAGCGAGATCTGCTCACCCTCGTTCAAAACAGCATAGACCGTCTTATTTGTGATGTGCGTATCGGTTGTATAG
>JAHZEH010000024.1:8375-9289 GCA_019421925.1 Clostridia bacterium | reverse complement strand
AGTAAATGTATTCTTTGACTGATCCCTCCTCGTGGATCGTCAGCTTACCCATATAGTAGACACGGGTCTGCCCCACATGCGCATAGGAGTACGCATGGGCCAGGCCCTCGTCATTCCTCACTGTCGAAGGAACATTGTCCTGGAGCAGGCCGCCGCGGATAGAAATAAGGCCGCTGTCAAACGCCAAATTACAAACCGGACCTGAAGATCCCTCATTTTCGCCTTCCAGCTTGAAATACTCGATGGGAATCTCAGCGTTGTCCATCTCCATGCTGTACCCTGCGATATCTGCAAGGGTGAACGGCTGTGCGGCATCAAATTCAGTTTGGGTGTTCCCTGCATCCAAAGGGCCGGCAGCGGGAGTCCCCAGAACGCGATCCTCTGCGCCGCCGGTATCCCCACTGTCATCGCCGGTGCTCCCGTCTTTGAGAACGCCTGTAAATACCGTTCCCTCTTCACCGGGGAGATCTTCTACGTTCCCTGCGCCCAATACAGTGACCGGCATGATGGCAGAAATCAGCAGGATCATGGCCACCATTATTCCCAAGGCGGAAGAAATCTTATTGAATCTTTTTTTCATGCACTGCGTCCCTTCTTCTTTTTAATACTCATCTGAATGTGGAATCTCATTGTCCGTTTACTCTCACTGCAATGCACTTTCAATCAAGTGAAGCAGTTCCAGTACGCTGCGAAAATACTTTATGCGTTCGCCCCGCCAAACCAGCTGATCCTGCCAGCTGCTGTGCTGACGGTACAGAATACGGATATAGAACACATCTCTGCGGTTCTTGGCCCGCAGGAAGGAGCCCGGAGCCCAGTACTGCTCAATCAGCTTTCGTTCCCCATGAATCCAATCCTGGTAAGCCGCCGTTAACGCCGCTTTAGTTGTGGGCTTATCCCTGAAAGAACGGAGC
>JAHZEH010000024.1:0-8365 GCA_019421925.1 Clostridia bacterium | reverse complement strand
GCCGCTGCCGGGCATAACATCCTGTCCATCAAGCGGTCCATCTGCAAAACGGCATGTGCGAGGCTTCCGAAATATGCCGGCTCCCTGCATTAGAGATTATGGATGTATCCGGCATGCTGTCCGGGCTTGCCTTTTTGAATTTCCAGCAGATACACCCGGGCGTTCTGAGGCAATGCAGCGGGCACATACCGGTGGTGCTGATTCTGATCCCCTATAAAATACTGATTATCCATGCTCACCTGCTTTCGGGCGCCGGTTCCTCCCCTTGCCTCCATGGAACACGTCCCTATCATCTCCGAAACCGGCAGACTTCCCCCGCCCCAATTCATTCACAAGGCACCCAGACGGCAGCCTGGCCTCCTGTCAATCGCTCCATCGTTCATTCCTCCCAAATCTCCCCTTAACATGAAAAAACAGCCATGCTGTCCACCGGCTGTCGTTTCCTGGTTTGAACCGTCTATCAACGGAAAGCTCCTTAGTTACAGCACAATTGCTCTTCAGCAGTTTCTCCTGTTCAGCATTATGCAATTATCGAAATCATTCGCCGTTCTTCGTCCGGTTTTCCGGGGATAAACGAGCGCTTGCATGAGCACTTTATCAGGCAAAGGCATTCGCAAAATTATGTAGATTGCGCGTCTCACTCAGATCCTATGGAATTATGCAGTTTTCAAGGAGCCTGGTGACCAATTTTGACGGCTTAACCGGTCATGCAATCAGTTTTGCATTCTGCATGATCTCCTGTTTTTTCTCCAGCGTGCAGTTATCATAATGCCTGATCGTTATCTCAGAAGAACTGTGCCCCAGGATTTCAGACAATCCCTTGTATCCCATTCCGCGCTCCAGGCTGCGCATGGCAAACGTGTGCCGCAGGGTGTGCATGTGCGCGCCTCTGATCCCGGCTTTTTCGGCCAAACGTTCAAACCGTTTCTGGACGGTGCGGGGCTCGGCAGCACCGCCTTTGGCGCTGGGGAAGATGAACTCATCTTCCGCGGCGTTGGCATTGCTCATCCGGTCGGCAAGCAGTTTGAGCAGGAAGACCGGCAGGGGAATTTCCCGCACAGAGCTGTCTGTCTTAGGCGCTCCTACGATCAACCTGGTGGCGCGTCCGACATTCACCCGTTTTACGGAATGCGACACAGTAAGCAGATTGGAAGTAAAGTTGATGTCTTCATAGCGCAGAGCACACAGCTCGCCCAGCCGAATCCCGGTATAAAGGCACAGAAGGTATTCCAGTCCGCCCGATTCCACCGCCGCGTGCTCCAGCTGCAGCTGTTCAGCTTTGGTCAAAACCCTCGGCTGTTTTTGCCGGAATCTGGGCAGACGGATATCCAGATAAGGGGACTCTGTTATCAGCCGGTTTTTCAATGCGCCGTTCAGGATGGATTTGAGTAAACGGCAGACGCCGTGCAGCGTGCTGGACACCAGCGCCTGCGTTAAGCTGTCCACCATGGTTTGAATGTGTATCTGCGACAGCTCCCGCAGCGCATACTGCCCAAGGTGCGGACGAAGATGCTTGTTGATGTTTCGCTGATAGAGGGTATAGGTTGTGGGACGTATGTGGGGCTTTTCCACCACATCCAGCCAGTAATCCATCCAATCGGAAAGGGTTCCATTTCCATAGATGAGCACAGCCTGATCCCTTGCCTGCACCATGTGCTCGCTTTTGAGAAGAACCAGGTTTTTTTTGACCTCGCTGTAGCTTTTACCATAGATGGAGCGAAATCTGGGCTTTCCATCCTGGTTTCGTCCGATGATGAAGCGACCTTCCCAGCGCCCATCCTTTCTGTGATAAATATTTTCTCCGCGTCGTGCCATGATGTTTTCTCCCTTCAAATCTGACGGCCTATTTGACGGCTTATTTCTGCCGGCCGCAATATCACGGTTTTCCAAATCAGCCCCGATTTCTGAAGTCCGCGCCATGCATCTTTTTGCGGCATTGTGTGCCAAACAATGATGAATTTTGTTGACTCTCCCATAATTAAGTCTTAAAATTGTAATTAATCATCGGGATATGGAGCTGCTTTCGGGAAATACATAATTTTGCGAACGTCTGCCGGCGTGGTGGCGTTTTTTGTTTGTGGAAAACGGCGCCCCAAGCAGATCCAACGGTAAAAAAATACCCATTTCATCTGCCTGCGGCGGATGAAATGGGAAAACCTTGCATGTTCCCGCAAAGTCAATACTAAAGGGCACAGCAGAGACCAGCGCGGCTTCGCCCCGCTGCCTGCTGTTTTTTCGTTTTCCCATCTTTTGCATTGCGTTCCGGAACTATGCTTGGAACAAAGGGGGAAACAGAATTTTCCAGCCCACCGTTCCTTTCTCCGTTATTGTAGATATCCCTCAGCATAGAAACAATCGCCGTCTGGGAATACTAGCCCGGTAGATGATAAGACTTTCCAGGCGGGGTGAAGGTTTGAACAAGAGGACAATGGCCTCTTTTATTTATGAGGATTTGCGCAGCCAAATTCTCTCCGGGCAGCGGCCCTATAGCAGCAAGCTGCCCAGTGCACCGCAGCTCTGCGGTTTGTATAACGCTGGAATCAGCACGGTTAAAGCCGTGATGCGGAAGCTGCGGGAGGATGGCCTGATCCGGACGGCCGAGCGCAGCCGGCCGACTGTGGTCTTTCGCCCGGGCCATGCGCCCCACAACTGCAATGATATGCGCATGATCGCAAGCCAACGCGGGCAAATCCTGGATATTTACCGGACTATGGAACTTCTGATGCCCGAAATATTTACTTTTGATTTTTTAATTCCACATACGCTAAATTTATATATGTGGAGGGTGAAAAACAATTAATTGCCGACGCATTGGACAGCTTATTCAATAGTTTGCTAAAATAAGTGGGTTAAAAAGTGGGTTAATTGCATAAAGAAAAACCCCCGCAAAGCTAGATACTTTGCGGGGGTTTCATGGTGGAGGCGAGGGGAATTGAACCCCTGTCCGAAGACCCTTCAGCAAGACTTTCTCCGAGCGCATCCGCTGGTTTAGGATTCCCCCGGCGCCGCTCCCAGCAGAAGGATCAGCGTTTCGGTAGCTTCATGTTACGGGCGCCGCCGCAAAGCTTAGGCGGGCTCGGACCCTATCTGATGACGCCCGCGACCTGGACGATAGGATTCCAGACGGACGGCCGCCTTAATTAGGCAGCGTACGCGTAATTGTTGTTAGCGTTTGTGTTTAAGTTCCCGCTTTTAACGCAGCTCGGGACTGCGGCTCGCTTATCCGGCCTCTCTGATCCCCGTCGAAACCAGTACGCCCCCATGTCCGCCGGCCTTGAAAGGAGGCCATGCGGTAGGAATTTTGCCGTTTGGCCAAAAGACGGACTCTTTTGACTGAAGTTGGCGTGTTAAATCGGTAGTAAAGATTAATCGCTAGTACCGCTCCCCCCGGGCAGCCCGCTCCAGGGAGCGTTTGGCATCCTTCTCTGCCAGGGAGGCCCGTTTGTCATAGAGCTTTTTGCCCTTGGCAACGGCCAGCTCCAGCTTGACCCGTCCATCCTTGAAGTACAGGGAGAGAGGGACGAGGGACATGCCGTCCTGCATCTGGGCCTGCTGAAGTTTGCGGATCTCGCTCTTGTGGAGGAGCAGGCGGCGCTCCCGGAAGGGGTCGCGGTTGAAGATGTTGCCCATCTCATAGGGGCTGACATGCATACCCGTGACAAACACCTCTCCCTTGCGCACCCGTGCAAAACTGTCCTTGAGGTTAACCTTGCCGCCCCGGATGGACTTGACCTCGGTGCCCACCAATTCAATTCCACACTCATATTTATCCTCGATGAAATAATCATGGAAGGCCTTGCGGTTCTGGGCAATCAGCTTGGTACCCTTTCTCCTGGGCATGTGATCAACCTCCTCTCCCCCGGGATTGCGCCTCTTATCTTAATCCATTTTGCCCCTTTGGTCAAGTGACTCAGCGGCGGCCCGGATTGGGGCGCTGCGGGCGGCTGCGGGGCGGCTCCTTCTGCTCCAGCGTGAAATCCACCCGGCGGGTTGCCGCGTCTGCTGCGGCAACGATGACGGTGATGGGATCGCCCAGGCGGAAAATCTTACCCCTGTGCCGGCCGACATAGCGGTAATTCGCCTCGTCAAAAGTGTAGTAGTCGTCCCTCATCTCCGCGATGCGCACCAGTCCCTCGCAGGTGTTGGGCAGCTCCACAAAGATGCCGAAGCTGGTGACGCCTGAGATGATGCCGTCCACCTTCTGTCCCACGAACTGCATCATGTATTCGCACTTCTTGAGATCGTCAACATCCCGTTCGGCCATCATGGCCTCCCGCTCACAGTCGCTGGTGCGCTCGGCAATCCCCGGCATGGCAGCGCGCAGTGCGGCGACCTTGGCGTCGCTGAGCTTGCCGCGCAGCAGCAGCTTGATGACGCGGTGGGTAATCATGTCGGCATAGCGCCGGATTGGAGAGGTAAAGTGGCAGTAGTACTCCGCCGCCAGGCCAAAGTGGCCCAGGTTCTCCTCACAGTAGCGGGCCTTTTTAAGGGAGCGAAGCGCCACCCTGGACACCACATATTCCTCCGGCCTGCCCTGTACTTTGCGCAGGACGTTCTGAATAGCCTTGGGCCGGATCTCCTGTTTTGCGCCCCGAATGAACAGACCAAATCCGCCGAGGAAGGTGTTCAGCTCCTCGATCTTCTCAAGGTCCGGCACCTCATGGACCCGGTAGATCATGGGCTTTTTCAGATGGGCCATATGCTCGCCCACCGTCTCATTGCAGATGAGCATAAACTCCTCAATAATCCGGTTGGACACGCCCCGCTCAGCCAGATAGATGTTGGTGGGCTTGCCGTTCTCATCCACGTCAATCTTGCACTCCGGGAAATCGAACTCCAGGCTGCCGCGTTCCATGCGCTTCCTGTTAAGAATGGCGTAGAGCTCCTCCATCTGTTCCAGCATGGGCATAATGTGGGCGTACCGGGTGCGCTGGGTCTCGTCCCCCGCCAGCGCAGCGGATACATCCTCGTAAACCAGGCGCTCAGTGGAACGGATCACCGTCTCGGCAATGCGGTGATTGACCACCTTGCCTTTTCCGTCAATCTCCATGAAGCAGGAGAGCGCCAGGCGGTCCACATGGGGGTTGAGGGAGCAGATGCCGTTGCTCAGCTCCTCGGGCAGCATGGGGATAACCCTGTCGATGAAATACACGCTGTTGCCCCGCTTGAGGGCCTCCTTGTCAAGGGCGCTGCCCTCTTCGACATATTGGGCCACGTCGGCGATGTGGACGCCCAGCATATAGTTGCCGTTCTCCAGCTTCTCCAGGGAGACGGCATCGTCAAAATCCTTGGAATCCCGGCCGTCAATGGTGACAACCGTCTTGCCGCGCAGATCCTCCCTGCGTATGATATCGTCTTCCTGCACCTCCTGGGGGACGGCGCGGGCGGCTGCGAGTACATGGCGGGGGAAAGCGTCCGGCAGGTCGTGGGCACGGATGATAGAGAGCACGTCCGTGCCCTTCTCATCCGGATAGCCCAGTACCTCTACCACCTTGGGGATCACCTTACCGTCAGCATACTCCAGGGAGCAGACCACCTTCTGGCCGTCCTTGGCCGAACCCTTGGCGCTGCTGTGGATGGCGAACTCCTTGCCCAGGCGCTGATTGTCCGGGACGAGAAAGCATCTAGTCCCGTCCATCCGGAAGGTCCCCACCATCTGAAGGTTGGCGTGCTCGGTCACCGCCAGAACTTCCCCTTCCCGGGAGTCACGGGCGTCCCGGCCCCGTCCCGGCTGGCCTTGGACCGGACGGACCACGACCAGGTCCCCGTGGAGCGCTCCGTTCATAGCGGCGGCGGGGATGAAAACATCCTCCGACTCGTCGTCAGGTGTGAGGAAACCGAAGCCGCGGGCGGTTACGGATAGTTTTCCCGACAAATACCCCATATGGGCGGGGAGTCCGACCTTTTGCTTACGATTGGTAAAGACCTTTCCCTCCAGCTCCAGCTCATCCAGCGCCAGATAGAAATCGGCGGCGGGGATGGACATCTCGCCCAGAAGGTTCTCGGGGCTGAGGACCGTCTCGGACTGGGAGAGTTTTTCCAGAATTGTCTGGCGGGCAGCTTCCACGTTCTGAGCTTTTACCTTGGCCCTGAGCTTCTCCTCCGGAGTCGCTTTTTTCTTTTCCACCGGCTTGGCACTTCCCTTCTCCCCGGCAGGGTTCTCCTTTGTATTCTCCGCTGTCCGCTGAACCGTCACAGCCTTGGCGGTTTTCTCCGCCGCCGCGCGCTGCTTGCGTTCGGGAGCGGAATCCTTCCATTCCGGCAGGATGGGCTGTATCTTGGGCAGATCGGCGCTGTCCAGGCTGTTGTCAATCTCATAGACCCGTGCCTTACGGGCACGGTCCAGGGCGGCCAGGTCAATTCGTTCCTTTTTCTTGGAGGAGGCCGCCTTGGGAAGAGCTGCCGCCTTTGCCCCCGTCTTGGGCGCTTTTGCGCTCTCCTTTTCCGCCTTGCCCGCCTGCGCCGCCTTGGCGGCTGTCTTTCCGGTTTTAGCCGGCCTGCGCCTGCGGCTTCTGGCAGGTTTTTCCTTGCTCTCCTCCAGCACCACGGCCACAGCCGCATCGTTTGCCGCTACCACCTTGGTGGCCGCCTGGGATGCCTTCCGGCGCTTGCGCGGCGCCCTTGGCTGATCGGCAGCCGCTTTTTCCGTGGGCTTCTCCACGGTATTTTTGAATTCTTCTGTGTTGCTCAAAATCATGCCTCTTTAAAATTCATTGTTTCTGATTATTTTATGTTATCCAATCGCCGGACTTGACTCTTTGGGAAAAACCGGCGTCCTCATTGCTATGGATTCAATAGGGACGGTTCCGGGGCATACTAACCCAAAAAAGCGGCCCGCTCACAAGAGCGCGCCGCTATATCGCATTGGAATCAGCCCCGGACGAGGCACATCGCGATTGCCAACAATGCCACGACGACCGCCATGATCGCGGTCCATTTCTGCTTGCGGGCTTCGATGGATTTGGCCTTGTTCTTGCCGAAGAAATTATCGGAACCGCCGCCAAAAGCAGCGCCCAAACCGTCGCTACCGCCCTTTTGGGAAAGCACAAGCACCACCATGCCAATGGAGCACAAAATCAAAACGATGTTAAAAACCCATCTCAAAGCTTCCACGTGTACAACCTCCTGCGCACAATTGCCTAGTTATTTTACCACGTTGTCCGGTGGAATGCAAGCCCGCTTTTTATTGACCCAAATAATCGCGCCCGGCGGGAGAAAACCCCCGGCCGGGCGCGGCTGCTTCAAAGGAGCCCCCTCTATTTTACGAGCAGAGTAGTCCCTGTCATTTCGGCGGGCTTGGGCAGACCCATCATGTCGAGCAGCGTGGGGGCCAGGTCGGCCAGGCGGCCGCCCTCCCGCAGCTTAGCGCCCCTGTGCGCGTTATCCACATAGATGACGGGCACGGGGTTGGTAGTATGGGCGGTAAAAGGTGCGCCGCTTTCCGGATCCACCATCATCTCAGAGTTGCCGTGGTCAGCAGTAATGATGCAGGCGCCGCCCGTGGCCAGAATGGCGTCCACCACTTTCTGTACGCACTGATCCACCGCGTGCACCGCGGCCATAGCCGCCTCCATGATACCAGTGTGGCCCACCATGTCCGGGTTGGCAAAGTTGAGGATCATCACGTCGTACTTGCCGGACTGGATGCGCTCCACCGCCTCCTGCGCCACCTCATAGGCGCTCATCTCAGGCTGAAGGTCATAAGTGGCAACCTTGGGGGAGGGAATCAGGGCCCTGTCCTCTCCCTCGTTGGGCGCCTCTACGCCGCCGTTGAAGAAGAAAGTCACATGAGCATACTTCTCGGTCTCAGCGATGCGGAGCTGGGTCTTGCCGTTGGCGGCCAGATACCATCCCAGGGTGTTCTCCAGGGTCTGGGGCTGGAAGGCCACCTCCACCCCGGGGAAGTTCAGGAAGGTAACATCATACTGGGTCAGGCAGACGTAGCACAGAGGGAAATAACCCTTTTTGCGCTCAAATCCCGCAAACTCCGGGTCCATAAAGGTGCGGGTGATCTCCCGGGCGCGGTCGGGGCGGAAGTTGAAAAAGATCACGCTGTCCCCCTCGTCCACCGTGGCGACCGGCCTGCCGTTCTCCATGATGACAGCGGGAACCACGAATTCATCCCACACCTTGTTGTCGTAGGAATGCTGCATGGCACAGGCCGGGCACTCCTCCTGAACGCCCTCGCCGTAGGCCATGGCAGCATAGGCCTTCTCCACCCGCTCCCAGCGGTTGTCGCGGTCCATAGCGTAATAGCGGCCCATGACGGTGGCGATTTTGCCAAAGTTCAGCTCAGCCATTCTTGCCTGGAGCTGCTCGATATAATCCTTGCCGGAGGCAGGGGGCACATCGCGCCCGTCCATGA
>JAHZEH010000241.1 GCA_019421925.1 Clostridia bacterium | reverse complement strand
CGTCGACGCCCCTGACTTTGACGGCCATCTCGTCGACTTTGACGAGGCCATGCACCGCAACACCGCTTACCGTGAGAAGGAGCGGGAGTCCGACTGCAACCTCATGAAAATGGGAGGGAACAACTGATGGCAAACATGCGCAAAGAAAAGGTACCCATGCCGGAGCAGCTTCCGGAGGTTCGCAATAAAAATTTTAAGGAAGTGGCGATGGGCTATACGGCGGAGATGGCCATTGAGGAGGCCTCCCGCTGCCTGAACTGCAAGAATTCCCCCTGCCGCCAGGGCTGCCCCGTCAATGTGCGCATCCCGGAATTCCTCGCCAAAGCCGCCGAGGGCAACTTTGAGGAGGCGGCCGCCATCATCAAGACTACCAACAGCCTGCCTGGCGTGTGCGGTCGCGTCTGCCCCCAGGAGAAACAGTGCGAGTCCAAGTGCGTCCGGGGCATCAAGAACGAGCCCGTGGCCATTGGCCGCGTGGAGCGCTTCTGTGCGGACTACGCCATGGAGCACAAGTGCGATAAGGTGGAAGTCGCCCCCAAGAACGGCCACAAGGTCGCCGTGGTGGGCGCTGGCCCTGCCGGCCTGACCTGCGCGGGCGATCTGGCCAAGATGGGCTATGACGTCACTGTCTTTGAGGCTCTCCATACGGCCGGCGGCGTTCTGATGTACGGCATTCCGGAGTTCCGTCTGCCCAAGGATCTGGTGCGCAACGAGATCGAGTCCGTCAAAAAGCTGGGTGTTACGATTGAGACCGACATGGTTATGGGCCGCGTGGCCTCCCTCGACGAGCTCATGAGCGAAGAGGGCTTTGACGCGGTGTTTGTGGGCACGGGCGCGGGCCTGCCCAGCTTTATGAAAATGCCGGGCGAAAACCTCAATGGCGTCTATTCTGCCAATGAGTTCCTCACCCGCATCAATCTCATGAAGGCCTATAAGTTCCCCGAGACCGACACCCCTGTCAACGTGGGCAAGGAAGTGGCGGTCGTGGGCGGCGGCAACGTGGCCATGGATGCGGCCCGCTGCGCCAAGCGCATGGGCGCGGAGAAGGTCTATATCATCTACCGCCGCAGCGAGGCGGAGATGCCCGCTAGGGCGGAGGAAGTTCACCACGCCAAAGAGGAGGGCATCATCTTCAAACTGCTCAACAACCCCACTCAGATCATCGGCGAGGACGGCTGGGTCAAGGGCATTGAGTGCGTGGAGATGGAACTGGGCGAGCCGGACGCCTCCGGACGCCGCCGCCCTGTCGCCAAGGCGGGCAGCGAGCATGTGGTGGACGTGCAGACAGTGGTTATCGCTATCGGCCAATCCCCCAATCCCCTTATCAAGAACACTACCCCCGGCCTTGAGACGAACAAGCACGGCTGCATCGTGGCCAACGAGGAGACCGGCCTGACCAGCAAGGAGGGCGTTTTCGCCGGCGGCGACGTCGTTACGGGCGCGGCCACGGTTATTCTGGCCATGGGAGCGGGCAAAAAGGCCGCAGCGGCTATTGACGAGTATATCAAAAGCAAAAACTAGTGGATTTTTGAGCTGGGTGCGAGTATAATAGATTCTAATCTTATCGCGAAAGGAGGCGGGTTGCACATGGCGAAGATCGCTCAGTCCATCACGGAACTGATCGGGCATACTCCCCTGCTGGAGGTGCGCAACATCCAGAAGAAGTACGGATACCCTGCGCGCATCCTGGTGAAGCTGGAGTCCTTCAACCCGCTGAGCAGCGCTAAGGACAGGGCCGCCTATTATATGATCCTGGATGCGGAGGAGAGGGGGCTTTTGCGCCCTGGCTCCACCATCATTGAGCCGACGAGCGGAAACACCGGCGTGGGTCTGGCTTATATTGCCGGCGCAAGGGGATACCGTGTGGTTTTGACTATGCCCGATACCATGAGCGCAGAGCGGCGCAGCCTGCTGAGCGCACTGGGAGCCCAGGTCGTTCTGACCCCGGGCGCCCTTAGCATGGACGGGGCTATTCAAAAAGCAGAGGAGCTCCACCGGAAACTGGAGGGCTCCTTCATCCCCCAGCAGTTTGAAAATCCCGCCAATGCCCGGGCACATCTGGAGACCACAGGGCCTGAGATCTGGGAGGATACTGACGGCGAGGTGGATATTTTTGTGGCGGGCGTGGGCTCGGGCGGAACGATCACTGGAGTGGGCACCGCTCTCAAAGCGCGCAAACCCTCCGTCCAGATTGTTGCGGTCGAACCCTATGATTCCCCCGTGCTCTCGGGCGGAAAAGCAGGTCCCCACAAGATCCAGGGGATTGGGGCGAATTTCGTCCCCAAACTGCTCGACACCCATATCATTGATGAGATCATTCCCGTGAAGGCAGAGGACGCCTTTGAAAAGGCACGGGAGCTTGCTCGCTTGGAAGGCGCCCTGGTTGGCATTAGCTCGGGTGCTGCTTTGCATGCCGCTATGTGCATGGCTATGCGCGGGGGCAACGAGGGAAAGACCATCGTTGCCCTGCTTCCTGACACTGGCGAGCGCTACCTATCCACAGAATTATTCCAGGGGGAGTAGTTCTGATTGCATGGCAATTTGGGACGGGCGTTTTCGCCTGTCCCTTTTGTTTTTGGGGGTGGGAGATTGTACCGCTGAAGCATCAGGCATTTGGTGTTGACAACCCTGCCGCTGACCCGTATATTGAGGAAGGACTAAGGGTAGGTGAAGATTGAATGACAGGAATTGAACCCCAGAAGTACAGCGGGGTGGAAACAGGCGAGAGCATGATCTCCATCCAGCATCTGGGAAAAGTATTCACTGGCGGCGACGGCGCTGTCACAGCCCTGGACGATATCAATCTGGAGATTAAAAAGGGCGACATCTATGGCATCATCGGCATGAGCGGCGCCGGGAAAACAACACTGGTGCGCTGCATGAACTTTTTGGCGAGGCCCTCCGCAGGCACTGTCAAAATAGGAGGCGTGGATCTGGGGGAGCTGGATGAGAAGGGCCTGCGGGAAGCCCGCAAGGACATCAGCATGATCTTTCAGCATTTCAATCTGCTGATGCAAAAAACCGTGGAGAAAAATGTCCGTTTTCCCCTGGAGATCGCCGGTGTGGACAAAGAGAGGGCCAAAGCGCGTGCGCTGGAACTGCTGGAGCTCGTTGGCTTGCGGGAGAAAGCAGATGCCTATCCCTCCCATCTCTCCGGCGGCCAGAAGCAGCGGGTGGCCATTGCCAGAGCGCTGGCGAGCGATCCCAAGGTGCTGCTTTGCGACGAGGCGACCTCTGCTCTGGATCCCATGACCACCCGCTCCATCTTGGAGCTTATCAAGGACATCAACGCCAGATTGGGCATCACCGTAGTCATCATCACCCATGAGATGAGCGTCATACGGGAGATATGCACCCATGTGGCTGTCATCGACAACAGCCGCGTTGTGGAGGAGGGGACGGTAGAGGAGGTCTTTACCCGGCCCAAGACCCCGGCGGCCCTTAAGCTGTTCTACTCCTCCGACATGGCCGGGGGCGGAGGAGAGGGCAGGTGTTTCCGGATTGTCTTTGAGGGGACCAAGGCGTACGAGCCCATAGTCGCCGGAATGATTACCGCCTGCCACGCGCCGGTGAGCATCCTTTACGGCAGCATTGAGCGCATCAAGGGCAAGGCCTACGGCCAGCTTGTGGTGCAGCTCCCCGCGGACGAGAAGGCCTCCCAGCTGGCGCTGGACTATCTGGCGGGCAGCGACGTGGTGGTGAAGGAGGTGATCAATAATGTTTGACGCCAATTTTGTTTCCATGCTTCTGCGGGAGCTGGGCGCGACATTATACATGACCCTGGCCTCCACGGCCATCTCTTATCTGCTGGGGCTGCCGCTTGGGGTTTTGCTGGTCACCTCGGAGAAGGGCGGACTCAAGCCCATGCGCGTCCTCAATCAGACGCTCAACGTGGTGGTCAACATCCTGCGCAGCGTCCCCTTTCTCATTCTCATCCTGGTGCTCGTGCCTGTAACCCGGGCAATCGTG
>JAHZEH010000240.1 GCA_019421925.1 Clostridia bacterium | reverse complement strand
AGAACACCAACTTCGCCCTGCTTGTCTCCACCCACTTCACCCAGCCGTTCAACCAGCCCATTGAATACGGCAACTATATTGCACAGCTGGGCAACATGCTCACAGGCGGCCCCATCATGGTGCAGCGCCTGGGCGACCTGCTGCTGGGACGGCGCACGGACAGCACGCGCCTGGAGAAATCCACGACCCGCCCCACCCTCAAGACGGCGGTTCCCGGCGACCTGTCCTTTGTCCTGCCCCACAGGCATCTGACCAGCATCATCGAGGCGCTGCGCGCGTTCGACAAGGTGGCCCCCGGCCTGTACTCCAAAAACACCCTGCTCTACGGCGTGGAGGTGAAATTTTACTCCTCCAAGGTCTCCGTGGACAACCACTTTGAGACGGCAGTACAGAATTTGTATGCCATCGGCGACGGCGCGGGTATCACCCGCGGCCTGATGCAGGCCTCCGCCACGGGCGTGGTCGTCGCCAGGGATATCGCCGCAAAGCGCCAAAACGCTTAACGGCACGGGCCCGGAGGGGCGCCCGGCTGAATGAAACATAGAGGCGCATGTTTTAAGAATGTATGAAGACATGCGCCTTTATGCTTGCGGGAATAGCCCGAATTGGTATAATAATAGTAAATTAGGTAGGAGAAGAAGGGGGCATACAGTGTATGACTTATGTAATTGGGGAATATACGGATTCCTATATTCCTGTGGTGGATGGAGTGGCAACCTGCGTGCGCAATTACGCTAAATGGCTCAACGAGAACCACTGCGAGGCGTATGTGGTCGCGCCTGAGATCCCAGGTTTTGAGGAGGTGGACCCCTTTAAGGTGTACCGCTTCAAGGGGATTCCGCTCACCAACCATAAGCCATACCGCGCCGGCCTGCCCGTCCTGGATTTTGGATATCTCAAGGAGGGGAGCGAGCTGCGTCCCAGCCTGGTGCATGCGCATTCGCCCTTTGGCTCCGGCCAGGAGGCTCTCAGGCAGTCCAGGAAATATGGAATTCCGCTCGTCGCCACATTTCACTCCAAGTTTTATGACGACTTCCTGCAGTATACCGGCAGCGAATTCATCGCGCGCAAGGCTGTCGGCTTTGTCATCAAGTTTTTTAAGCAGGCGGACAGTGTCTGGACGGTGAGCAACAGCACGGCCCAGACCCTGCGGGAGTACGGGTACGACGGGGACATCTGCATCTTTGAAAACGGGACGGAGTATACCCCCGCCAGCGATCCGGCCGGGGCCTGCGCCAGGGTGAACGAGAAATACGGCCTGGGGGCGGACGAGAAGGTCATGCTCTTTGTGGGCCAGCAGGTATTGCAAAAAAATCTGGTCAAGCTCCTGGAGGCTGCCGCCCTCTACAGGGATTCGGGTGCTAAGTTCCGCTTGCTCATGGTGGGCGAAGGCTATGCCTCGGAGCAGCTCAAGGCCCTGGCCAGGGAGCGGGGCATTGATGGACAGGTTATCTTTACGGGCGTCATTTTGGACCGTGAGGAGCTGCGGGATATCTATACAAGGGCCCAGCTCTTCACTTTTCCTTCCCTCTACGACAACGCGCCGCTGGTGCTGCGCGAGGCGGCGGCGGTGGGGTGCCCCCCGGTGCTCGTCGAGGGCAGCAACGCGGCGGAGTCCGTCCGGGAGGGCGACAACGGTTTTCTCTGCCAGGACGACCCCCGGAGCATCGCCGACGCCATGGCCCGGGCTTTTGCGGACGATGAGCGCCGCCTCCAGGTGGGCAGGCGGGCCCAAGAAACTCTTGCGCGCCCCTGGGAGGAAATCGTGGGGGGTATCTACGACAAGTACTGCGAGATCATCGAGGAGTTTGCAGGGAAAAAAGAGGCGCGCAGATAGAGCGCAAAGCAGGGATATCCGGGGGAACGGACAGGAGCGCCGTTCCCCCTCTTTGCATTGTTGCAGGATTTTTGAAAAAAACGGAGAATATAATAAAGTTATTGCATGAATGAAAGGAAGGCTGAGATGCCCAAGAAAAGACGGCGGCCGCGCGCGCGGTTCTATGTGTTTCTGGCAGTGCTGGCGCTTGCCATCTGGCTGATCGTCACACTGATCGTACGCTCCAGCGGGGGGACGGTTGTGGCCGGTTCCCTGGTTTTTGAGGAGCCCTTTTCCGCTGTAGTCATACGGGACGAGCAGGTGGTGACGGCGGAGACCTACGGCAAGATCACCTTCTATGCCGCCGAGGGCGAGCGCGTCACCAGAGGCGCCAAGATTGCCGAGGTGTATAAGTGGGGGTATAACGACAGTATCCTGCAGGATCTGTTGACTTTACAGCAGCAGATCAAGAGCTATCAGGTCGGAACCATTCTCGCCGATATCGTCAACCCCGACCTGGAGTCCATCGAGACCCAGATTACCGGCAAGAAGGAGCAGATCCGCACGGCTGTGCAGGAAGGCGCGGGGGATGTGCTCGTATTGGAGCGGGAGCTCAAGACCCTCATGGAGAACCGCAGGGACTATCTGAAAAACAACCTTCAGCCGGACGACCAGCTCACCACCCTCTATGAGCGGGAGCAGGTGCTCCTGGACAGGCTGGAGTCCTGGAAGCAAGATGTGATCTCGGTTGGAGCGGGCATGGTCAGTTTCTATTTTGACGGTTATGAGTCCGCCCTCAACCGGTCTACTCTTACCCAGATTACGGCCACCGATATCCGGTCGGTTCTGCGGGGCGCGGCTGCGCCCGGCGTGACGAGCGTCAGCGGGGAGAAGCCCCTATACCGGGTGGTCAACACAGGGCAGTGGTATCTGGCCTTTATCACGGATAAGAAGGCCACCAGCCAGTACGTAGGGGAGGAGACCTACACGGTGGTGCTGGACGGTTTTTATGACAAGCCCTACGAGGCCAAAGTGATCGGCCTGATCGAGAGCGACGCGGGAATTCTGAACATCCTGCAGATCGACGACGATGCCAGCACTTTTGTCAGCACCCGCACCCTGAGCGGCACGGCTCAGCGTAAATTTGACGGGCTGTGCGTTCCCACCCGGGCCATCGCCACGGTGGAGGGCCAGACCGGCGTCTATATCCGTTATGAGACGGAGGAAAAGACGTTTGTGCCGGTGGAGATACTGCACCAGGACAGAGATACGGCGGTATTTCGCTGTATCGACGGACAGGCCCAGATTACGGCGGGCATGCAGTTTGCCATTGGTTAGAAGCGCGGGAACGGCGCGTATGAATTGAGAAAAGAGGCGGTTGATTTGACCATTGCGGAACGGTTGGATGATGTCCGCACGCGCATAGAGGCGGCGGCCGTCAAGGCGGGGCGCGCCCCGGAGGAGGTCAAGCTTATTGCGGTGACAAAGACCGTCCCCCCTGAGCGGATTCGTGAGGCGCTTGAGCAGGGCGTGGCCCGGATCGGCGAAAACCGGGTGCAGGAGCTCGTCTCCAAGGAGGGGGATCTGCCCCCGGTGGAAAAACACCTCATTGGCCAGCTCCAGAGCAATAAGGCCGCCCAGGTCGTGAACCGGGTGGCGCTGATCCACTCGCTGGACCGGGAATCTCTGGCTGTGGAACTGGATAAACTGGGCCGCAAACGGCAGCGGCCGGTGGACGCTCTGATCGAGGTGAATATCGGCGGGCAGGAGAGCAAAGGCGGCGTGCTGCCCGGGGATTTCCTGAAGCTGATGGAGCGGATTGCAGTTCTTCCGGGCGTCTGCCCGCGGGGGCTGATGGCGGTGCCTCCTCCCTGCGGCTACGATGAGGCGAGGCGCTTTTTCGCTGCCCTCCGGACTCTGCGGGATCAGGGCCAGCGGGAATTCCCCCAGTTTTCCCTGGAGGAGCTCTCCATGGGAATGTCCGGCGACTTTGAGGCGGCCATCGCCGAGGGGGCCACTTTTGTGCGGATAGGAAGCGCGATTTTTGGGGAAAGGAAATAAAATTCCACTAGCCGCTTGACAGTTCACGAAAGCCTGAACTATGATGATTACATGTAGTTCGGGTGAAAATATGGTTGCATGCAATTGAAGGAGGGGAGCCGTATG
>JAHZEH010000239.1:3514-3993 GCA_019421925.1 Clostridia bacterium | reverse complement strand
CATCGGCGACGACCAGGCCTCCATCGAGGGCTTCAACGCCGACGGCAGCTCCTCCTGGCCGAATCATCCCCAGCCTGTTCACCACTATATGCTCATCCAGCAGGGCGTGCATATTCTGGAGTTCGTGCAGCTTGATGAGCTCGCCAAGGATAAGAAATATGAGTTCCTCTTCATCTGCACTCCCAGCAAGATCCGTTCCGCGACGGGCATGTTCGTCCGCCCGATCGCGATCGTGTAAGACAGGAATATATTGTCAGGCTCCGGCAAGGAGGGCGCGGGTTACCGCGCCCTCCTTTTTGTGCTGGGGTCTTGACAAAAATCCGGTTTCAGATTTGCGGACGCTGGTTTTCCAGACTGCCGCCGTCTTTCTCCTGCCGCTGGTTCTTGGAGTGGACGGGATTTGGCTGGCGGTTGTTGCGGCGGAGCTTCTGGCTGCGGCTGTTACCACTGCCATCCTGATCGTGAAGAGGAAGAGGTAC
>JAHZEH010000239.1:2954-3504 GCA_019421925.1 Clostridia bacterium | reverse complement strand
TAAGCCCGTTACCCCTGATACTTGGGCACCAGGCCGATCTCGCGCATCTGATCGAGGGCGTCGATGATCTGAGGCGCGGCACGGGTTCCGATGAGGTCGGCGCCCGCCATCAGGAAAGCGTATGCATTCTGGGGGCGGGGGAATTTGACGCCGGCCACCTTGAGCTTGCAGTCGGTGCCCTTGAGAGTCTCCTTCATGACAAGGAACTGCTCCATGGAGGGGCCCTCGAACTGGCCGGAGGAGGTCTTGGCATAGGTGATGCCCGCTTCGGCGATCATCTTGCAGCCCGCGGCGATCTCCTCGTCCGTCAGGAAGCACACCTCGAGGATGCACTTGGTCAGGGCGTCGCCTGCGGCCTTTTTAAAAGTTTTGAGCTCATCGAGCACGACGTCATATTTCTTGTCGCGCAGCGCGCCCACGTTGATGACAATATCGACGGCCTTGGCGCCCTTCTTAATGGCGTCCTCCGTCTCAATGCCTTTGAGATAGGCGTTGTTGGCGCCCCAGGGGAAGTCAATGCCGCAGGCGGGGAGGACGTCGCTGCCGGCGA
>JAHZEH010000239.1:225-2944 GCA_019421925.1 Clostridia bacterium | reverse complement strand
CAATTGAGTTCCCTGGCCAGCTTGCAGCCCTCACGAATATCCTTTTCCGTGGTGTTCTTGGGGAGCACGGAGTGGTCAAAGCATTTGCCCAGCGTCCATTTGGTTACTTTAGAGAGATCAACAGCCATGGGGGAAGCCTCCTTAAAATAAATAGGTTGATGAGATAAGAGAGTTGAGGAAAAGCAGCCCAAAGTAATGATGGGTTGGCGTAATTTTATGTTAACTTCTCGAATAGTATTTGTCAATACGTGCAAACCAAATTTGAACAAAATAATCGATCAAATTTGCAAAATATGTATTTACAAAATTTCCGTCAATTAGTATAATCAGATTAATCAATATGTATCAGCACACCGATGCGGTTTACACATCCCCGTCTGTTCTTTTCGTTGTGCACTTCCCTTCCAACTCTCTCAATCATTATAAGGAGGCAGATCATGGGCAAGTACGTTATGGGTATCGACATTGGCACGACCGGAAGCAAAGCGATGGTTGTTGACCTCAAGGGCAACATCCTGGGATCTGGGTACCGGGAATATACGCTCAACTATCCCCATCCCAACTGGGTGGAGGTGGGCGCGCATTTCTTGATGGATCTCACGTTTGAGGCGGTCAAGGAGGCGGTTGAGAAGTCGGGCGTGGACAAAAACGAGATCGACGCAGTGAGCTTCTCGGTCAACCGGTCCAGCTTCTGTCTGCTGGATGAAAATCTGGAGCCGATTGACGACAAGTTCTATGTGTGGCTGGACTCCCGCTCCGAGTCCGTTATGGAGGAGATGGCCCAGAAGATCGACCCCGACCGCCGCGCGGAACTGACGGGGATGCCCAATGGCAATATCTTTGCCATCACCAAATACTACTGGGTGATGAAAAATGAGCCCGAGACCTATGCCAAAACGAAGTATTTCTCCTCGGTGGACGGCTATGCCATGCGGCGCTTCGGCATGGATGACTTCAAGCTGGAAGTGACCAGCGCCGGGGTCTGCGGCCTGATGGACGTGCGGACGATGGATTGGTGCGACGAGGTCGTGGACGCCCTGGGCTTTGACCGGGCCAAGCTGCCTCCGCTGTGCAATCCGGGCGACGTGGTGGGCACCATCAAGGCCGACGTGGCCGAACTGACGGGCCTTGCCGTGGGCACAAAGATCGTCGCGGGCAGCGGCGACCAGCAGGTGGCCTCCATGGGCGCGGGCGTTATTGAGGACGGCTCTGTCTCCCTGACCATCGGAACCTTCGGCCTATTGGCCGTGGGCCTTGCCAAGCCGGACTTCGCGGGCCTCAAGGGCATGATGATTCCCTCCACCCCCAACGTGGGCGTATTCCAGGTGGAGGGGCCCCAGGTGTCGGGCGCGACCTGCTACCGCTGGTGCCGCGATACCTTCTGCCAGGAGGAGGTGGCCCAGGGAGCCGCAGAGGGAATCGACCCCTATGTGCTCATGGAGAAGAATTATATTGAGAAGTCCAAGCCGGGTTCCGGCGGCGTCATCTTCTACTCGGCCTTGTTCGGCACGGGCTATCCCACCTGGAACACAGAGGCCACAGGCGTGTTTGTTGGCATGAAATCCACGACCACCAAGGCGGATATCGTGCGCTCCGTCATGGAGGGCATTACGATGGAGTGCCGCTATATCCTCGAATCCATCAAAGGTTCGGGCGTGCAGATGCAGGATATCATCACCATCACGGGCGGCGCATCCAAGTCCGCCGGGTGGAGGCAGATCATTGCCGATGTCATGGGCCGCAAGATCCGCTCCCTCAACGTGCCGGACGCCGCCGTCATAGGCGCCGCGGGCATCGCGGCCATCGGCGCGGGCCATTATGCCACCATCAAGGAGGCGGTTGAACACATGGTGCACTTTGGGGACGTCATCGAGCCCATCGAGGAGAATGTCGCCCTCTACAATAAGATATTCGACATCTATAAGAACACATACCACGGCCTGAACGACAAGGGCGTGTTCAAGGATTTGGCGAAGCTCTAAACGGGGCTTGCCGGAAAGGGGGGAGGCGGGGCCTCCCTTTTTTCCTGAATCAGGCAATAAACAACAGGAAAATGGAAGGAAAGAACGAATTATTAAAAATAGTATGCTGCAAATACATGAGGAGGCCGCCAATATGGGAAATTGTTGGGAACGCAAACTGATATTGTTTGACCTGGACGGATGCCTGATCGATACCCTGCCGGATATCGTGGGCATGGTCAATTTGACGCGCAAAAAGATGGGGCTTCCCGCCCTGGACGAGGAGTTTGTCAAGAGCTGCATCGGCGGCGGGGGACGTAAATTGTGGATCAAGTGTACCGCGGATGCGCCCGAGCGCCTGGAGGAGGCCATGAGTCTGGCCGGACCGGCGTACAACGAGTGTGTGGCCGACCACTCCTTCCCCTATCCCGGGGTCATTGACACGCTCAAGGCCCTCAAGGGCAAACGGCCCATGGCAGTGGCCACCAACAAGGTGCGCGCCGCCACTATGAAGCTCTTCCGCGAGAGGGAGATGCTTGAGTATTTCGACTACATTATTTGTGCGGACGACGTGACCAAAATGAAGCCCGACCCCGAGTGCATCTTCACCGTGCTGGATCACTTCGGACTCAAGCCCGAGGATGCGGTTCTGGTGGGCGACACCCCCACCGACGTGCTCACGGCCCGGAACGCCGGTGTGGATACCATTGGCGTCACCTACGGCATGGCCAAGCGGGAGGATTTGGCCGCCTCAGGGC
>JAHZEH010000239.1:0-215 GCA_019421925.1 Clostridia bacterium | reverse complement strand
CTGCTGCCGCCTGAGGAGAGATAAGGAGGGACTGGGGAAAGAGAGAGGGGGAACTCTCCCTCTCCCGCAGGCAGCCTGAAAAAACTCCGGGGAGTTATCAGGGGGACGAAAGTCCCCCTGATATTATTTCGTCTGGGGGAGGACAAGGGAGGGGAGCCTTTCCTCTTATTAGATATTACGAAAGGGGAGGGAGGAGGAGTGCAATGCCGTCTTTG
>JAHZEH010000238.1 GCA_019421925.1 Clostridia bacterium | reverse complement strand
TTCTATGCCAAGGGACGAGAACGAAGAAGCACGCCGATTCAGGCCCTTTCGACGGCTTCGGATTTCATTCCTCAGGCTAACCATAAAAAACGTCCCTTTGATCTGCCGATCAAAGGGACGGGTTCAACAGGCCCGCGGTTCCACCCTGCTTGTTTTGCGTACAAAACCACTTTCACCGGGCTTAACGCGCCCAAACGGACCCAGTCCGGGAGTGGTCTTCCCCATTTCGTCCCGCTGGAGCGTTCTCAGCCTGGGCGCTCCTCTCTTTTCGCGGCGGAAATGGATACTCTTTCCCATCCTTCCGGGTTATCTGTTCGGTTGCCGTCTACTATACCGCTCTTTTTCCCCCTTGTCAATGCGTCCCGGCGTAAAACTACCCGGCCCTACTCCTCCATAATCTGGTCGAATATTTCGAACAGGCCGGACTGTTTGCCGTAGGACATGTAGACAGCTCCATCCACCAGCGCCGTATCGCAGCTGTCCGCAGCTATATATACGACACGTGTCTCCCCATCCGCCCGCGTGAGGGTCAGCGGCGCGGTCATGGGGCATTTGCCGTCCTCATTTAGCTTGGCGTTGCGAAACAGTTCAGCCAGCTCCCGGAGCTTCTCTTCCTCGGCAATGGTCTGCTCCCGGTAGTCCCATCGAACCTGCTCCCCGTCCTCCACATACACCGGGAAGCTGAGGTGGGCGCTGGCCAGTTCCACGTCAAACCAATCCTTCGCATAGCCTATCGGGTCATATCCGAGGGCCGAGCGGGCCAGTTCCCGCATCCATTCAGCCCCCTCTTCATCCCTCCAGAAACGGGCGTTTTTGAGATTCAGGGAACGCCCATCCCACAGCAGAGGTTCCTCTCCGCCGCAGAGAGTGTAGCTCTCCTCCTCCCCAAATACCACAGAGACACAGCTCCTATACCATTCCCCTGAGGGCGACGCCGTCTTTTTCGTGGAGGCAATCCGCTGCCGGATGTCTCCGGCTGTCCGGACGTCCTCCCCCAGCAGAGGCAGATAGAAGGTGTACGGCATGGTGGCCGAAGTCCGATCTATCAGATCCGTATCAAAGACTTGGAGTTCCAGGTAGGGGTATTCCGGGGTCACCCACTCCAGGCCGCGGAGCTCCGCCTCCCGCAGGACGTTCCTGGAGTAGGAGCCGAGGGCGTAGCGGAGCCAATCCCCCTGGGACTCCACAAGCATTTTCAGCGTCCCCTGGTCGCAATAGATATCCTCTACATCCCGGATTCTCCACTCAGCGATGCGCTCATAGGTCGTATTGTCATTGATCATAAGCTCCACATAGCGCTCGTCGTCCGCCGTATACAGCTCACCTGTATTGATCTGATTCGTCTCAAAGCTGAGCTCCCCCACATATTCGAGGATAAGATAGGTATTCCCATTGCCGTCCGTGCGGCCCTGTGCCGTGAAATCTCCCCCGAACTGGCTGAGATAGGGATCCATCTCCTCCTCCGTCATGTCCCGGAACCGGCTTTGGGGCAGGAACGACTCCACCTGGGCAAATTCCTGGCGGATGGGGTCGAGAGGTTCAGGCGTCTCCTGGGGGGACTGGTCCTCCTGTTCCTGTTCAGGTTCCAGCACATCGCCCGCAGGTTGGGGGACCTCCTCCTCCGGGCCTGTCAGCGTCACAACGCAGGCGGACAGCACAATCGCCGCCGCCAGAAAGGTCGCCCCCATCAGGACCCGGGGCTTTCTGGCAATCATGCCGATGCGTACCCGGAGCTTCCTCTTGCTCTGGGCCATAGCCGTTGCCGTATTGACCAGGGAGGAGGCTGTGGGCTTGGCCCGCAGAAAGGAGATCAGCGTCTCTCCATAGGGGAGGCGCTCCTCCTCCCCCAGCATCCGCAGGGCCAGGTGGTCGCAGCTCAGCTCACAGTCCTCCTTGGACACGGCGGCGGCCACCCAAACCAGGGGGTTAAACCAGTGAACCGTCAGGCAGGCGCTGCGCAGGATCGCCCACCAGTTGTCCCGCTGATAGGCATGGCACAGCTCATGGGTGATCACATGACGCAGCCGCCCCTCCTCCTCGAGGGCGGCGGGTGTCACCACAATCCTGGGGCGGGCAATCCCCACCAGGCAGGGGGAGGGGACCGCCCTGCTCACCGCCACGCGGTAGCGCCCGGCCCACCGGCCCAGCTCTCCGTTCAGAGCAATGGTGCGGGCGGAGCGCCTCACCCTTGAGCAGAAAAACAGGTTGCTGGCCAGAATGTAAGCCGCCGTCAGTCCCGCACCCGCCGCCCAGACGCCGAAAAGCAGGCCCGTCCAGGAGAATGCCCCGCCGTCAGGCTGTCCGCTCTGGTTGTCTGCACCGCCGTTTATGCCCGTCTGGCCGTTCTGCGTCCCCTCTCCCGAATCCCCCGCACTCTGTTGAAAGACGTGCTCCGTCCCATGCCCGTCCGTGCCCGTGAGATCTTCCGGCTCAGGCGGGAGCGGGGCAGAAGCCGCAGGCTCCTGCCACCGGGGCAGGGCATTCATCACACTGGCCGGGCCGGCAAGGCGGAAGGGCAGCAGCAGGCAGAATGCGGCGGCCAGCCAGGCCGCATACCCGAGGCGCGGGCTGACGCTTCCCCGAAAAACACGCCGCAGAACCAAAAGCAGCAAAATCATGATGGAACCGGTCACACCGGTGACAAGCAGAAAGTTCAGCAACTTATCCATGCTTCTTCCCCTTCGCTTCCCTCAGCAGCTTCATCAGCTCGTCGATCTCCCCATCGCTCAACTCCTCCCTCTGCACCAGGGTGCTGATCATACGGGATACGTTCCCGCCAAAGAGTCTCTGCGCCAGGGACTTGGTCTGCTCCTCCACAACCATCTCCCTTGATACGAGGGCGACATAGCGCATGGGGGAACTCCCCTCCACCACGGCTGCGGTGCCCTTCTGCTGCATCCGTTTGAGCAGGGAGATAACTGTGTGCTTTGTCCATCCGGTCTCCTCCTCCAGCCCCTGCTGGATTTGGCGCATGCTCATCTCCCCACCGGACCACAGAAGCTCCAATATCTTGACCTCGCTGTCGGTTACGCTGATTTTTTCCATCCGTCTCCTGCCTCCTGTTAATAATCTGTTTACCAAACTATACCCGAATTTCTTCCGCAGCACAACCCCCTGATGGGAAACAACTTGTTAACGTTTTTTGAACAAAAAGGGCCGGGCTCCCGCGCAATGCGGGAACCCGGCCCTTTTACAGCTGCGGATTAATGGACGTCCATCAGCTCAAGGAGGGTGTGCTCCGTCTCAATGAAGGCGATCGTCAGATGCTCATCCACAACCGCCGGCCCGAAAATAGGGGGATACTTCTTGATGAGTTCATCAAAGTTATCCACCTGCACGGCCACGTGGGTGCGGAACTGGAGGCTCTCCGGCAGAGGCGTGCCGGGCACAAAGCGCAGGTATTCAAAACCGAACTCGCTCTTGTCGGGATCGGTAATATAAACCTTGAGGCCATCCATAAACATTTCGTCCTTCTGAACCTGGGTCGTGGGAACGCCGATGTGCATGATCTTCATGGGGAAACCTCCTTCAATTCTCTCATCTGACCAGCAGCTTACCGGTTGAAGTTGGGAGTACGGGCGGGCGCGTTCCAATAGTGGAGGAACTCGTCGTTCCACTTGGAGATATTGAGCTGGAAGCCGGCCTGCTCCTGCACGGTGAGAATCTCGCCCACCATGTTGGCGACAACCTCAATGCCCAGGTCTTTGAGATAGTTGACACAGTCGCGGTAGAGGATATACATCTCCATCAGCGTGGTGGCGCCGGAACCGTTGATCATCACGAAAGCCTTGTCGCCCTTGACCAGGGGAATGTCCTTAACCAGGGCATTGGCCATGATGGCGATGGTCTCCTTGGCGGTTTTGAGAGGCTGACGGCCGCCGCCGCCCTCGCCGTGCTGGCCCATGCCGATCTCCATGTCCACGTCGCCGAGATCGCCGAAGGCTTCGCCGGTGGCGGGGTGGGTGGCGCAGCGGGCGGCCACGGCGATGGTCGCCATGGAATCTGCATAGCGCTGGGCCAG
>JAHZEH010000237.1 GCA_019421925.1 Clostridia bacterium | reverse complement strand
CATCTTGAGCGCTTCGGCAAGCCGGGTTATACTCTTCTGGGTTCCGACAGCCACACCCCTACGGGCGGCGGCATCGGCATGCTGGCCATCGGCGCGGGCGGTCTGGATGTCGCGGTCGCCATGGGCGGCGGGGCGTATTACCTGCCCATGCCCAAGGTGCTGAACGTCGTCCTTAAAGGCAAGCTCTCCCCCTATGTAAGCGCAAAGGACATCATTTTGGAAGTTCTGCGCATCCTATCTGTCAAAGGCGGGGTGGGCAGGATTGTGGAATACTCCGGCGAGGGCGTCAAAACCCTCTCTGTCCCGGAGCGCGCCACAATCACCAATATGGGCGCGGAACTGGGGGCGACGACCTCTATCTTCCCGAGCGACGAGACGACCCGTGCTTTCCTCAGAGCCCAGGGCAGGGAGGAGGACTACATCCCCCTGTGCGCGGACGGGGACGCCCAGTATGATGAGACGCTGGAGATTGACCTCGGCACGCTGGTTCCTCTGGCTGCCTGTCCCCACAGCCCGGACAATGTCAGGACCGTGGAGGAGCTTCAAAACATCAAGGTGGATCAGGTCTGCATTGGCAGCTGCACCAATTCCTCCTTCACGGATATGATGAAGGTGGCGGCCATTCTGCGGAAAGGCGGCACCATTGCCCCCGACTGCAGCCTGACCATCTCCCCCGGCTCCCGCCAAGTGATGACCATGCTCGCGCAAAACGGCGCTCTGGCCGACATGGTTGCAGCCGGCGCCCGCGTACTGGAGTGCGCGTGTGGCCCCTGCATCGGCATGGGCCAGTCCCCCGCTACGAACGCGGTATCGGTCCGTACCTTCAACCGCAATTTCTACGGCCGCAGCGGGACGACCTCCGCCCAGGTGTACCTGGTCAGCCCGGAGACGGCGGCGGCTACCGCCCTGGCGGGCCATTTCTGCGATCCCCGTTCCCTGGGGGGCGGCGTGGAGGTGGACATGCCTGAGCATTTCCTTGTCAACGATAACATGATTTTGCCTCCCGCCCCCGAAGGCGAGGAGGTGGAGGTGGTCCGCGGCCCCAATATCCAGCCCTTCCCCATCAATCATCCGATGGAGGAGGAGATGGGCGGCGAGGTGCTCCTCAAGATGGAGGACAATATCACCACCGACCATATTATGCCCTCCAACGCCAAATTGCTGCCCTATCGCAGCAATATCCCTCACCTCTCCGATTACTGCCTCACCCCGGTGGACGCCGGTTTTCCGGCCCGCGCCAAGGAGAAGAAAGGGGGGATGCTGGTGGCCGGACAGAACTATGGCCAGGGCTCCAGCAGGGAGCATGCGGCGCTTGTACCCCTCTATCTGGGCATCAGGGCCGTTATTGCCAAGAGCTTTGCCCGCATCCACATGGCCAATCTGGTCAACTCCGGCATTTTGCCCCTCACCTTTGCGGACTCTGCAGATTATGAGGGGATCGTTCAGGGGGATACGCTGGTGATCCGCAACGCTACGGAGCAGGTCAAATCAGGCAAATCCATTGTTGTGACCAATGTGACCCGGGGATATGATTTTGAAACGAAGCTGGAGCTCTCTGACAGGCTGCGCGACGTCCTCTTATGCGGCGGGCTGCTCAATCATACCCGGATGATGG
The DNA here is from genome assembly GCA_019421925.1 of Clostridia bacterium. Classification (GTDB taxonomy): domain Bacteria; phylum Bacillota; class Clostridia; order Christensenellales; family CALWSW01; genus JAHZEH01. The sequence goes on along the minus strand of JAHZEH010000237.1, from coordinate 2,408 downwards.
GGGAATAGCTTTTCCCGCTTCATAGCGCGATAAATGAACTCATATATCTATTATATTAAGAATTGGTGGTGCAGACATGAAAGAAAGGCGTGTATCCGAGGCAGTAATCCACAGGCTGCCAAAGTATTACCGGTATTTACAGGAGCTGGAAAAACGGGGGGTGGAGAGAATCTCCTCGGGCGAGTTGTCCGCAGAGATGGGCTTCAATGCTTCTCAGATTCGCCAGGACTTCAACTGCTTCGGCGGTTTTGGCCAGCAGGGTTATGGCTATCAGGTCAGCGTGCTGCTCAAGGAGATCGGGGCCATTCTGGGGCTCACACGGGTCTACAATCTGGTGATTGTGGGCGCCGGCAACATTGGCAAGGCGCTTGGCCGTTATGCGGGATTTGACAAAGAGGGATATTGCGTCAAAGGTATCTTTGATGTGAACGAGGATGTTATCGGTAAGCGTATCAATGGGATTGAGGTGCAGAATGTGGCGGGTCTACCCGCTTTCCTGGAGGAAAACGATATCCAGATCGGCGTTATCTGCACGCAGAAGGAGTCCGCCCAGGAGATCTGCGACAAGCTGGTGGCCGGCGGCATCAAGGCCATCTGGAACTTTGCGCCGGTTGACGTACAGTCCTCCGTCAACGTAGAGAACGTCCATCTGAGCGACAGCCTCTATGTGCTGTCCTACCGGCTGGCCAACAACGGCTAGATTTACGGAACCGGAAAAGGGCCCCGCCTAATAATGCGGGGCCCTTTTCCGTATAGAAAGCTGCAGCTAGCTGCCCAGGACACGCTCCATATGGTCAATCAGGCGGGAGATGGTCTCCTCGCTGATGACATGCTCGATCCGGCAGGCGTCCTCGTCTGCGACCTCCGGGCAGACGCCACAACCTCTTTAGCCCTGCTGGAGCCGAGAGGCGTCAAAATAATGGTGCCGTAGAGTTCCTGTTCCACCATGCCGGCCTGACGCAGGACACTGATGGCTTTGTTTACGCTGGCCTTGCTCACGCCAATACGCTCGGCAACATCCACGCTGCGCACAGGGTTCCCGCCCTGGGAAAGATGGAAGATTGCCTCCAAATAGTTCTCGCTGGAGGTGGATATTTTAATACAATCGCTCATAAAAGCCTCCTGATAAACCGTGGGAATATATTTTTTATCATACCACAGAGGTTAGAGCGGGTCAACTTTGCGGAGGCCCGATTTTTTATTTCTGCTTGTGGTATTTTTATCCAGAGGGGTCATGGGTCTGTTCGATAGTATCCGGCGGAATGTTGAAAAATATGTCTTTAATATGGAAAAAAACGCAAGAGGGACTTTATTATAGTAACGTATTATGGTATCATTACAAATGAATTTTTATTCTATTCAATTGTAGGGAGGAAGTAGGATGGAAGGCTTTATAAAGGGCGTTGAATCCGTCAACGGCGCCATCAATGATTTTGTGTGGGGACCTGTGATGCTGGTGCTCCTGGTGGGCACGGGCATCTGGTTCACCTGCCGCACTCATTTTTTTCAGGTTTGCAAATTCGGCCATGTCTGGCGCAACACCATTGGCAAGTTGTTCCGCAAAGAGGAGAGGAAGGAGGCCGCAGAAGGGGCGCTGACCCCCTGGCAGGCTCTCTCGACCGCCCTAGCAGGCACGATCGGCACGGGCAATATCGTGGGCGTCGCCACCGCCATTGTCTCCGGCGGGCCGGGCGCTGTGTTCTGGATGTGGGTTTCCGCCTTCTTTGGCATGATGACCAAGTATGCTGAGGCGGTTCTGGCCGTGAAATACCGCCAGAAGAACGCCAAAGGGGAGTGGTCCGGCGGCCCTATGTATTATATCACCAACGGTCTGGGGAGGAACTGGAAGTGGTTGGCGGTCATCTTCGCGGGATTCGCCGTGCTCGCCTCCTTCGGCATTGGCAACATCTCCCAGATCAACTCTGTGGCCGGTTCCATGAAAACGGCTTTCAATATTCCCACGCTGGTTACGGCTAGGAACATTCCAGGAGCGTTCGGCCTGATCTTCTCGGAGGCTTTCTCCCTTCAAAGCGTCGGCGGCGGCGTCATGGGCTATGCAATTGCCAGAGGCATGCGCTACGGTTTCGCCCGCGGTGTATTTTCCAATGAGGCGGGCCTCGGCTCCGCCCCCATCGCCCACGCTGCGGCTGACACGGACGACCCCGTCAAGCAGGGCCTCTACGGCATTGTGGAGGTATTTATCGACACCTTGGTGGTTTGTACGCTGACCGCTTTGGTGCTCCTCTCGACCGGCGTCTGGAACAGCGGCCTGGAGGGGGCGGAGCTCTCCGCCAGCGCTTTTGGGACGCTCTTTGGGGCAAACGCGGGCAATATTTTTGTTGCGGTTATGATCTTCTTTTTCGCCTTCTCCACCATGATCAGCTGGTCCTATTATGGAGAGAAATGTA
>JAHZEH010000236.1 GCA_019421925.1 Clostridia bacterium | reverse complement strand
CCCGTCGTATGTGCGGCGGATCTCCTCCAGGATTTCCGGGTGGTTGAAGTCGTGCTGGCAGACGATGTTGATCTCCCGCGTCATGGAGAAATTCTCAATGGGGACGCCCACCAGCTTGCCCCGGGCGAACTCCGCGCGGCAGGCCTTCTTGGAGATGATGGTGATGCCCAGGTTGGAGGCGACCAGCTCCTTGATGATGGCCACGTTGTCCAGTTCCATGATGACATTAAAATTTTTGATGGACTCCCCGTGACGCAGCAGGTTATTTTCAAATTGAATACGGGTTCCCGCGCCGGGCTGCCGCAGGATGAAGTTCTCCCGCATCATATCCGAGAGCGTCACGCTCTTGCGCCTGGCGAAGGGGTGCTTGGGTGAGACCGCCAGGCAGAGATAATCAGTATCCAGCAGCACGGAGACATAGCGGTCGTCCGCCAGATTCCCCTCCACAATGGCCAGATCCACCTCATAGGCTTTGAGCATCAGATCAAGTTTCTGAATGGTGTCCGTCACAATGTTGATGTGGACGCCGGGATGGGCATTGCAGTACGCGGCAAAGATATGCATCACCAGATTCTCCTCCGCCGTGGGCGTGGTGCCGATGGAGAGGGTGCGCACCGAGCGCTTGCTGTCCTCAATCGCCTTGCGCACATTGGAGGACAGGGCCACCGCCCTCCTGGCAAATTTGATCAGAATCTCCCCCTCCGGCGTTGTTTTCAGGCTTTTTTTATCCTTATAGAAGATTGTAATGCCAAATTCTTCCTCCAATTGCCGGATGTGGTGGCTTACCGCGGGCTGGGAGAGCGAGAGCGCCGCGGCCGCCTTGGTATAGCTGCCGATATTGGCAACCGTCAGAAGCGTCACGATTTTCGAGTCGACCATGATGCAATCCCCTTCCGAACGATTCATTTTTCGAATCATCCTCCAGAAAATTATAATTTGATTTTATCGTCTTTTCTCCATATAATCAAGCAAAACCGTGGAAGAGAGATGGAGAGAAAGATGAAAGAACTGTTGAATTCCGCCCAGCCCGGCGCTGTCGCGACGCTCTGCCTCGCCGTAATCCTGTTTGCCGCGTTCGCCCTGACCCGCGCCACCAAGCGCGCCAAGCTGCCCAACGTCACGGCGTATATCCTGGCAGGCATTTTAATCGGGCCCTATGTCCTCTCGCTCGTCCCCCAGGCCGTGATCGACGAGCTGGACTTTGTAACGGACATCGCCCTGGCGTTCATCGCCTTTGACGTGGGAAAATATTTCCGCCTGTCCGCCCTACGCAGGAGCGGCATGCGGGTGCCCGTCATCACCATTTTTGAGGCTCTGGCCGCCGCGGCTGTCATCGTGTGCACCATGCTGTGGGTGTTCCGCCTTCCGCTGGCCTTCTCGCTGTTGCTGGGCGCCATCGGCTGTGCCACCGCCCCGGCCTCCACCATCATGACCATCCGGCAATATAAGGCCAAGGGGGAGTATGTGGACACCATCCTGCAGGTGGTAGCCCTGGACGACGCGGTCGCCCTGATCGCCTTCAGCGTCTGCGCCGCCGCTGCCCAGTCCCTGGGTAGCGGGGGGACATTGGATGCCTCCGTGTTCATCCTCCCTCTCCTAAGCAACGCCGCAACCCTGGCGCTGGGGCTGGGGTGCGGCTTCCTTCTGCGATTCCTGGTGGGGCGCAGGCGCTCCCACGACAACCGCCTTATGCTCACCATCGCCACCGTGCTGGTCATGTCCGGTCTGTGCTCCGTGCTGAACGTATCCCCTCTGCTCTCCTGCATGATGCTGGGCGCCACCTACGTAAACCTCACGGATGACGAGAGGCTCTTCCAGCAGGTCTCCGACTTCACGCCCCCCATCCTGACGATCTTCTTTGTCCTCTCGGGGATGCGGCTCAATGTGCCCTCCCTGGCCGCCGCCGGCCTGATCGGCGTGGTCTATTTCGTGGTGCGCATCGCCGGCAAATACGCAGGGGCCTGCGCGGGGGCCTGGCTGACCCATGCCTCCCCGGAGATCCGCAAATACCTGGGGCTGGCGCTCATCCCTCAGGCAGGCGTGTCCATCGGCCTGGCCATCCTGGCCCAGCGCATGCTTCCCACGGACATGGGCATCCTGCTGTCCACCATCATCCTGTCCTCCGGCGTACTCTATGAGCTGGTGGGGCCGGCCATGGCAAAGCTGGGCCTGACCCTGTCCCATGCCATCCCCGTTCCGGAGAAAAAAATGGAGGGGGCGCCGCCGGCCTCCAGCACAACGCTTTCCCCTGTCTCCCCCTCGGGTAAGTAGGAGCGCTCCCCTCCTTCCCGCGGAGAAACTTTCAAGGGCTGTCCTGCTCGCAGGGCGGCCCTTGGCCATTGTCATGCCGCAGCCCCATCCCTGTGGATGTTTCCCTCTCCAAGCCGCTGCGGCGGCCCGGGGGCCGCATAACCCCAGCGTTTTTTCGTCCCCCATGGAATATGGTCCCGGAACGCCGCTCCCCGACACAATCAACCCGCATGTTTCCGGCGGTGTTCCGGCAAAGCGGCGGCCCGGGGGAGCTCCCGCTTGCAGGGCGGCCCTTTTTAGGGTATGCTTCTTTTGAATTCCTTTGGGAGGTCTTTCTATGAACCGGACAATTTACGCCTTCTCCACCCCTCTGGGCGGAGGCGTCGCCATTTTGCGCATGAGCGGGCCTGACTGCCTGCCCACCCTGCGCCGCATCTTCTCCCGCAGGGGGGATTACGAGAGCCATAAGCTCTACCACGGACTGGTATCTGACGGGGAGGGGCCGGTGGACGACGCGCTGGCCGTCTACATGCCCGGCCCCCGCAGCTACACCGGTGAGGACACGGCGGAGCTCCATCTCCATGGATCCCCCGCTGTGGCAAAGCGGGTGCTCGCCCTTCTCTCCTCCCTGGGCCTTGTCCCCGCCGAGCCGGGAGAGTTTACCCGCCGCGCCTTTGAGAACGGGAAACTCGATCTCTCCCAGGCCGAGGCCGTCATGGATCTGGTCAGCGCCTCGGCGGAGGCGGGGGCTAAAGCCGCCCTCTCCCAGCTGCGCGGGAGCCTGGCGCAGAGCGTGACCGCTCTGCAGGACGTCCTGACGGATGCCATCGCCCGGGCGGAGGCGGGGATTGACTATCCGGAGGAGGACTGGGAGGGGGAGATTGCGGCCGAACTGCTGCCCTCCCTGGAGGACATCGCCCAATCCCTGCGCCGCCTCATCGAATCGGGAGCCCAGGGCCGTCTGCTCCGGGACGGTTTGCGCATCGCCCTGATCGGCAGGCCCAACGTGGGCAAGTCCTCCCTGCTCAACGCCCTCCTGGGGGAACAGCGCGCCATCGTCACCCCCCTCCCCGGCACCACCCGGGACCTGATAGAGGAGACTATGGACTGGAACGGCCTGCCCGTGCGGCTCATGGACACCGCCGGCCTGCGGGAGGGCGCGGACGAGGTGGAACGCATCGGGGTGGAGCGGGCCCGGACCGCTATGCGGGAGGCCGATCTCCTTCTGGTGGTATTCGACGGGGCTCAGCCCCTCACTGGAGAGGACGAGCGCATTCTCTCGGAGATAGGCGGCCTCCCCGCGCTGGCGGTGATCGCCAAAGGGGACCTGCCCCAGGTACTGTCCCCGGAGGAGGTAGCCGGACGGACGGGCCTGACCGCCGTGACTGTCTCCTCTTTTGACCCCAGGGGACTGGACTCCCTCAAAGCGGCGGTGGGGGACTATTTCGCCGCCCTTGCTCCCAGGGAGCAGCCCAACGCCCTTCTGACCAACCGCCGCCACATCGACGCCATGAAAAAGGCGGAGAGCGCCATTGTCTCGGCCTGCGCCTCCCTCTCGGCCTGCGACCTGGACTGCGCCACCATTGACCTGCGGGCAGCCTGGCGGGCCCTCGGGGAGATCACTGGCCAGACGGTGGACGAAGCCATCGTGGACCGGATCTTCTCCCGGTTCTGCCTGGGGAAATAGGCGCGCTTGCCCTCCGGGCCGCGCTGCGGTACAATAAGCCCAATCCACCCTGTAAAGGAGTCAATGACATCCATGAATTTCAGAGCGGTCAGGGACCGTGTGA
>JAHZEH010000235.1 GCA_019421925.1 Clostridia bacterium | reverse complement strand
GCTGCGGCGTGCTCTATGGCTCTGCAAACCGTGGTTCGCATTTCATTGCTCAGGCCAGGATAAACAATAATAGCGGCACAATCCACGCTGGATCGTACCGCCATCGCTACAACTTCGCTGTTATTATACCACAGTTTTTATCCTTCCGGCAAGGGCGTTCCCCTGTCCCGTCCCGGCTGGAAACATGCCATCAATTTAACAATCTTTCGACTTTATTTTTCATTTTCTGTCATATTCCCCAAAAATAAGATTGAACTCCTAACCACTTTATGTTAATATCAATTTATATCAAGTTCGTTTTTATTTTTGCGCCTCGTAAAGTACTTTTTAAATTACTAAAATTTCCATAATTTTCTTTTTTTGACATTAAACGTACTTTTTTCCATACTTTAAGTTACTTTTTTATCAATTATACATGGATTCCTGTATCGCGTTTTTTCCGCATATATTAATGAAATGACTCACATCTTTCCCCTGCGGTAGGCTATCGCAGGGACGTCCCTATAAATCATTAGGAGGAGCGCGCACATGAAAAAATACGCACTGGTAATCGACGAAGGCACTACGGGCACCCGGGCGCTGGTTTTCGACGGCAAATTCAACATCGTCGGCAACAGTTACACGGAATTCACGCAGTACACTCCCGCAGAGAACATGGTGGAACACGACGCCGAGGAGATCTACGAGAAATCTGTCGCCATGTGTAAAATCGCCATGGAGAACGCTGGAATCACGGCGGAAGAAGTCGCCTGCCTGGGCATCACCAACCAGCGCAGCACCACCCTGCTTTGGGATAAGCTCACGGGCAAACCCCTGCGCCGCGCCATCGTGTGGCAGGACACCCGCTCTGCCTCCATCGTAGATGAGCTCACCTCCACCCAGCTCCAAAAGGATATGCTGGAACACTGCGGCATGGGTTTCTCCTGCAGCACCCTCGGCACCCACCTCAAATGGCTCATGGACAATGTCCCCGGCATTAAGGAAGCCCTCCAGACAAAGGACGTGCTTTTCGGCACGATCGACACCTGGCTGGTCTGGAAGCTGACCGGCGGCGCCGTGCACGCGGTTGCCAGCTCCAATGCCTCCGCCATGTGCAGCCTGGACTGCGAAAACATCAGCTGGTACGCCCCCATGTTTGCCGAGCTGGGCATCCCCATGCACATCCTCCCCGAGATCAAGAATGAGGCGGACGACTACGGCGTCACCACCGTCTTTGGCGCGCCCATCCCCATTACAGGCGTCATCGCCGACCAGCAGTCCGCCCTGTACGCCCAGGAGTGCCGCACGGCGGGCACAGTCAAGTGCACCAACGGCACAGGCACCTTCCTGGACATCAATATCGGCACGAACTACACCCCGCCCGCCCCCGGCCTGACCACCATGGTGGCCTGGACCATCGGAGGCAAGCCCACCTACATGTTCGAGGGCTTCCTGCACGTGACGGGTTCCGCCGTTCAGTGGCTGCGCGACGGTCTGGGAATCATCGAGACCTCCTCCCAGACGGAGGAGATCGCCCGCAGCGTACCGGACACCAACGGCATCTACTTTGTCTCCTCCCTGGCGGGCATGAATATTCCCGAATACGACCCCTATGCCCGCGGTATGATCACGGGCATCACCCGCGGCACCACCAGGGCCCACCTCGTGCGCGCCACATTGGACAGCATCGCTCTGGGCGTGGCCGATATTATGGAGGCCGTCCACAAGGGCAAGGGTATCAAGATCAGCGAGCTCAAGATCGACGGCGGCGCCTCCAAAAACAATCTGCTGGCCCAGATGATGGCCGACTACATCGACGCCACCATCTACCGCCCCGCCTCTGTAGAGGCTACCAGTCTGGGCGCGGCCGAAATGGCCTTCCTGGGCGCGGGCATCTACAAGGAGGAGGACTTTGTGGGCCTGCTCAACTACGACGGCGTGTTCAAGCCGGAGATGTCCCCGCAGGAGCGGGAGAACTGCCTCATGATGTGGCATCGGGCCACCAAGCGCGCCAAGCGCTGGCTGGTTGAATAAACGGAGCAACCCCTTAAACTATTTTTTCATTCAGAGAGAGGAGAGCACACCCATGAAAAATTACATCCTGGTTATCGACGAAGGCACCACCGGAACCCGCGCGCTGATCTTTGACCGTCAGTTCAACATTGTGGGCAACAGCTATACGGAGTTCACCCAGTACACTCCCGCCGAAAATATGGTAGAGCATGACGCCGAAGAGATCTATGAGAAGTCCATTGTCATGTGCAAATCCGCCATGGAAAAAGCCAACATTATCCCCGAGGAGATCGCGGCCATCGGCATCACCAACCAGCGCTGCACCTATACATTCTGGGACAAGAACACGGGCAAGCCCATCCACCGGGCCGTAGTATGGCAGGACAGCCGCGCAGCCGCCATCGTTGACGACCTGCGCGCCAACAACACCGCCCTCTTCAACGACATCGTGGATCACTGCGGCAAGGCCGTGGGCCCCTTCACCGCCGTACCTGTGACCTACTGGCTGTGCCAGAACGTGCCCGGTTTCAAAGAGCGCCTGGATTCGGGCGACGTGCTCATGGGCACCATAGACACCTGGCTGATCTGGAAGCTGACAGAAGGCAGGGTTCACGCCATCGCCAGCTCCAACGCCTCCGCCGTCGGCTGCTATGACATCGTAAAGAAAGAGTGGTACCAGCCCTTCTTTGAGGCATACGGCCTCTCCACCGCCTGCTATCCGGTCGTCAAGGACGAGGCCGACGACTACGGCTACACCACAGTCCTGGGCGGCAGCATCCCCATCCGCGGCGCTATCGCCGACCAGCAGTCCGCCCTCTATGCCCAGGGCTGCCACACCCCCGGCACGGTCAAATGCACCAACGGCACGGGCACCTTCCTGGACATCAACATCGGCCATGTCTTCAAAGCCGCCCCCACCGGCCTGGACGGCTATATCGCCTGGACCATCGGCGGCCAGCCCACCTTCATGTATGAGGGCATGCTGGGCGTGACGGGTTCGGCCATCCAGTGGCTGCGCGACGGCCTGCAGATCATTGAGACCTCCCCTGAGAGCGAGGAGATCGCCCGTAGCGTGCCGGATACCAACGGCGTCTACTTCGTCACCGCCCTGACCGGCACCACCATGCCCGTCTACGATCCCTACGCCCGCGGCCTCATCGCAGGCATTACCCGCGGCACCACTCGCGCCCATATCGTGCGCGCCACCCTCGAGAGCATTGCCCTGGGCCTGGCCGATATCATGGAGACCGTCCACACCAGCGCCGGCATCAAGGTGCAGGAGATCAAGATCGACGGCGGCGCCTCCAAGAATAACCTGCTGGCCCAGATGATGGCCGACTATATCGACGCCACCATCGCCCGCCCCGCCTCCGTGGAGGCCACCAGCCTGGGCGCGGCCCAGATGGCCATGTTGGGCGCGGGCCTCGCCGAGGAGAAGGACTTCGAAAACACTCTGGTCCTCGACCGGGTCTTCAAACCGGAGATCACCCCCGAACAGCGCGCCAACAGCCTGATGATGTGGCACCGGGCTACCAAGCGCGCCTATCGCTGGCTGATGGAATAAAAGCCGCCCTTCCAGGGGCGCGCCGCGGAAATATTATCTGCGGCGCGCCCCCTTTCTTTTTCCCTGCAATAGCATAAAATGGGACAAACCACCTATGGAGGAAGAGATATGAATCAGATTTTGTTCATCAACTCCTGCGTACGTCCGGACTCCCGCACCTACGCGTTGGCCCGGCATCTGCTGGAAAAACTTCACGGTCAGGTGGAGGAGGTCTGTTTGGAGAGGGAACCTATCCCTCCCCTGACCTGGGCCTCCCTCCAGGACCGTGACGCCCAGGTCAAGGCCAGGGACTATTCCGGGCCCATGTTCCGCTATGCCAGGCAGTTTGCCCAGGCGGATGTCATCGTGCTGGCCGCCCCATACTGGGATCTGGCTTTCCCCGCCTCCGTCAAGGCCTATTTTGAGGCGGTAACCGTCTTGGGGCTCACCTTCTTCTACACGCCCGAGGGCCGGCCGGCCGGGCTCTGCCGGGCCAAAAAGCTCCTCTATGTGGCAAC
>JAHZEH010000234.1 GCA_019421925.1 Clostridia bacterium | reverse complement strand
CACCTTCTGAGTGATGTCCACAGCGGGCTGGGCGCTGGAGATAATGGGTGGGAGCTTGGCCCCCAGCTCGGGAAGGGGCCGTTCTGTGGGCGCAGGGGTCGGCGCCGGCGTGGGCAGCGACGCCTCTGGGATCTGGCCGGAACCGTCCGGTGTGGGAAGGGGGATGGTGGAGGGGTATCCACCCGGCTCCTGAGGCTGCTCATTGAGGAAAGCGGGGAGGATCAGGCAGGCCGTCAAAGCCCCCAGCATGAAGAAAATAAGGGCTGAGAATACCAGCGCACCCCATCCAAAGCGTTTTTTCCGGTCCCGGTACTGCTGTTCATCATAGGGGTTGGGCTGGTTATAGCCGCCGTAGTTGTAAAAATCCTGCATGTATTTGGCCTCCTAGCCTGCTGATTGATTGCTTGCCTTCCCCTTGGATGGCTTGGTGGGATTGACCACAGGCGCAAGCGGCAGCGTAAAGCAGAAATTTGCCCCTTTGCCCGGCGTGCTGGTGCACCAGATTTCGCAGTGGTGCAGCTCCACGAGTTTTTTAATGATAGACAGGCCCAGACCGGTGCCGCCGCCACCCGGAGTATGCGCTTTTTCCACCTTGTAGAACCTCCCCCAGATCAGGGGCAGGTCCTCCTGCGGAATGCCTACGCCAGTATCCCGCACGGCCACATAGGCGTGTTTTTTGCTGGAATAGACCCAAACGGTGATAGCGCCGCCCGGCGGCGTAAACTTGATGGCGTTGTCGATCAGGTTGCGCAGGACCTGGGAAATCTTGTCCTCATCCGCCTGTACAAAGCACTGATCCTGCTTAAAATCCGCCTCGATCTGGAGATTCTTTTCATCAATACGGGTCTCGAACATGATGAGGATGCGGCGGATTTTCTCATTGATGTCAAACCGGGTGGGATTGAGCTGGAGGGTGCCCGACTCGATGGTGGAGAGGTCGAGCAGGTCGGTGACCAGGCTGGACAGGCGCTTGGTCTCGTCGAGCACAATGCCCAGATATTCCTCCTGCTCCTCCGGCGGGATGGTGCCGTCGAGCACGGCCTGCAAAAAGCCCCGCATGGAGGCCAGGGGCGCCTTCATCTCATGGGAGGCGTTGGCCACAAAGCTCTTGCGCATGTCGTCCAAGCCCTTCAGATCCCGGGCCATGGCGTTAAAGCTGCCCGCAAGCTGCCCGATCTCGTCGTTGCTCTTGACCTCCACGCGGGAGCTGAAATCGCCCTTGGCATAGCTCTTGGCCACCTGGTTCATCTGGACCAGAGGCTTGGTGAAATTCCTGGCCGTCAGCGGCACCAGGATAACCGCCAGCATGATGGCCATGAGGGCCGAGGAGAAGAGGTTCTCATAGATGCCCTTTACGGAGGCCTCAATGTCCCCCATCATGGTGTGCATGAAGATGCTGCCGGCAATCTCGTCGTGGACGATGAGAGGGCGGCCGATGGTCATGACGGGCTCATTGCCAAACGCCTCGTCAAAGCTGCCCGTGGTTTTGATGATGTTGCCCGCCAGCACATCCTCCATGCAGGCCTGGATATGTTCGTTGTTCTCCGGCCTGCTCCACTCGCTCTCCCGCTCCGGGTCGTTGATATAGAGCAGGTTGCCGGGCAGGTCGATCACCCAGATATAGGCGTTGTATTTCCGGGCGATGACCGTCAGCTCGTTCATGGCGACGCTGCGCTTGTCCTTGTAGTAGTACTTCTCGGCGATAATGGTGTTGACTTCCTCCGCCTCGCGGCACATGGCGTCCACCCGCTCCTGCTCATACTGGACGCGGAACTTCTGTCCGACCCAGAGGCCGAGCAGCAGCATGGAGATCAGAACAATAATCAGATAGGTGCACAGCATGCGCGAGAAGACGGTCCGAAACATTATTTTACCTCAAATTTATAGCCTACGCCCCAAACGGTCTTGATCTGCCAGGACACGTCCTGGGCGTTGATCTTTTCCCGGATGCGCTTGATGTGCACGTCCACCGTGCGGGAGTCCCCAAAGTAGTCAAAGCCCCAGACCTGTTCGAGGAGCTGCTCCCTGGTGAATACTTTGTTGGAGTGGCTGGCCAGGAAATAGAGCAGCTCAATCTCCTTGGGCGGCATCTCCAACTCCTGTCCGCCGCAGACCACCGTGTAGTTTGACAGGTCGATCTCCAGCTGGTCGAAAGCGGCCTTCTGTTCATCCGTCTCGGTCTTGACGATGCGGCGGAATACCGCCTTGACCCGGGCTACCAGCTCCTTGGGGTCGAAGGGCTTGACGAGATAGTCGTCCGCGCCCAGCTCCAGGCCCAGCACCTTGTCAAAGATTTCCCCCTTGGCCGTCAGCATGATGATGGGTACCTCGCTCTCCTTGCGGATCTCCCGGCAGATCTGCCAGCCGTCCAGGCCAGGCAGCATGATGTCGAGCAGCACGAGGGAGGGGTTCAGCGCCTTGAACTCCTCCAGGCCCTTCATGCCGTCGTTGCAGGCGGCAACCTCAAAGCCCTCCTTCTGGAGATAGAGCGTCACGATACGGCACATGTTTTTATCATCATCGATCATCAGGATCAGATTCTTGTCCTTCACGTTAAATCCTCCTCTGTCAAAACTTCAATTCCAGCCCGTTTGAGCATTGCGCAGGTCACGCCGTCCCCGCTGCGGAGCGTCCCGGTAAAGGCCCCGTCATAGATGGCGCCGCAGCCGCAGGAGGGGCTGCGTGCTTTCAGGATTGCCTTTTGAATCCCGTGTTCCCTGCAAAACCGCAGGGTCAGATAGGCCCCGCGCAAAAACTGTGCGGTGACGTCCTCCCCCTTGCGGCTGACCACCCTGGCTCTGCCCAGCAGCACGTCCTCACCCGTGCCGCCCAGAATCTCACTGGGCTCCCGGGGGATGGGCAGCTTGCCCGCGCACTCGGGGCAAAAGCAGGCCGCCTCCCCGCTCTGCACCAGGTGGGCGACGCGCGTGTTGCTCTTTTTTCCGCCGTCATAGCGGCATGCGCTGCCTGCCAGGCAGGCGCTCACAAGAATCATGGCAATGCCCCTTTCCGAAATTTCTTCCCGCCTTATTTGAGCGTAACCACAGTGACGCCCGCCTCGCCCTCGCCATAACGGCCCAGGCGGAAGCTCTTGACATGTGAATTACGCTTGAGATAGCTATGGATCCCGGCGCGCAGAGCGCCCGTCCCCTTGCCATGGATGACCCAGACCTCGTGGATGCCGTTGATAAAAGCGCTGTCCAGATAGCGGTCGATCTCCAGCATGGCCTCGTCCACGGTCATGCCGCGCACATCGATGCTCATGTTGGCCTCCCGCTCCTTATCCAGCTTGGCCACGGCCCTGGCCTGTATCTTGACCTTTTCCTCTACGAGGCGTATATCCTTGAGCTTAACATTGAGCTTCATGATGCCCGCCTGTACGCACACCTCTCCCCTGCTGTCCGGCCCGGAGAGGACCGTGGCCTTCTGGTCGAGTGTGAGGATGCGCACGCTGTCCCCCGGATGCACAGTCTTGGGCGGCGGCGTGCTCTCCAGCTCCCGGGCCCTCTGGGCGGACTCGCCCGCCATGGACTCCTCCTGTTTGCGCAGCTCATCCCTGGCCTTTTGGATGGCCCGGCTGCGCCCGGCTTCGTCCGCCTCATCCTGAACCTTTTTGAGCTCCTTGATGATGCGGTCGGCCTCGTCGCGCGCCCGGCGGACGATGGTCCTCGCGTCCTCCTGGGCCTTGCCCATCTGGCGCTTGCGCTGTTCCTCAAGCTGTTTGCGGGTACGGTCGGCCTCATCCCGCAGCTTGTACAGGTCGGCACGGGCCGCCTCGGCCAGCCGGCGCTCCTCCTCGGCAATGCGGCGCTGGCTCTCAGCGCCCGAGATCACGTCCTCAAAGCTGACGTTCTCCCGGTCCAGATATTTCTGGGCGCTGTCGATAATCCGCTCGGAGAGGCCCAGCTTGCGGGAGATCTCAAAGGCGTTGCTCTTGCCGGGGATGCCAATGAACAGCCGGTAGGTGGGACGCAGCGTCTGCACGTCAAACTCCATGCAGGCGTTCTCCATCCCCTCCCGCGTGAGGGCAAAAGCCTTGAGCTCACTGTAGTGGGT
>JAHZEH010000233.1 GCA_019421925.1 Clostridia bacterium | reverse complement strand
ACTGTGATTCTCAAAGTGGAAGGAAGGGCAAAATCCGCGGAGGTCACCTGCAGGTACGGATTGGATTCCACATCCTGCTTGACCTTCGCCTCGTCAATAGAGAACCAGTGCTCCCCTTGGGGGACGCCGCAGAGGCGCACGATCTCCGAATAGCTCACCTGGGAATTGCCCACAATCTCAAACTCTTCCACCCGCAGCACCTGATAACCCAACAGGGCCGCCGCCGCAAGCACAAACAAAAGCAGGAGCACTTTAAATGCTGCTCTTCTCCTCTTTGCCTGTTTTACGGTCGTCATCTGCATTCTCCTGGCATTGTGCCGCCACGCGCCTGATATTCGCCCCAAGTCCGCACAGGGAATCCTCAAACCGCTCGTAGCCCCGGTCTATGAATTCCACTCCTGACACCTGTGTGACGCCCTCCGCGCACAGCCCGGCGAGCGCCAGCGCGGCGCCCCCGCGCAGGTCCCGGGCGGTGATATCCGCCCCCATCAGGCGGTTCACGCCCCGCAGAATGGCCATCCGGTCCTTGACCACCGCATTGGCCCCCATACACGCCAACTCCGCTGCATGTTTGAAACGGTTCTCAAAAACGTTCTCAACAATGATGCTCACACCGTCCGCGATGGTGCACAGGGCGAAAAACTGGGCCTGCATATCCGTGGGAAAGCCCGGATAGGGCTGGGTCTCCAACAGCTTGAGCTCGCCCGGCCGCTTGGGGCCGGAAAGGCTCACGCGGCCATTCCCCGTCTCCAGGCGGCAGCCGCACTCCTTTAGTTTATCGTATATGGCATACATATGCCAGTGGTTCACGTTGTCCAGCACCACCTGCCCGCCCGTAATCGCTCCCGCAACCAGAAAGGTACCTGCCTCGATGCGGTCAGGAATAACCTTCATTTGGGCGGCCCGCAGCGCCGCGCCTCCCCGGATGGTCACGCTGGTGGTGCCCGCCCCGCTGATCCGCGCGCCCATACGGGCGAGAAATCCCTGCAGGCATACCACCTCGGGTTCGCGCGCCGCATTGTGGATGACGGTCTCCCCCTCGGCGGCAACGGCCGCCATCATGAGATTCTCGGTAGCCCCCACGCTGGGATAGTCCAGATGGACCTGGGCTCCCCGCATGTTCTCCCCGTCGCAGATGATATAGCCGTGCTCCTCTCTCACCTGGACGTTGAGCTGGCGCAGCCCCTTTAGATGCAGGTCGATGGGCCGGTTCCCGATTTCACAGCCGCCTGGATAGGAGAATTTTGCCCTTCCAAAACGGGCCAATACCGGTCCCAGTAAAAAAATGGAGGAGCGGAGTTTCTTGGAGAGCCCCTCGGGCATCTCCCACCGGCTTGCCTCCGACCCGTCAATGAGCAGGGAGTCGCCCCGCCAGGAACAGCCGCAGCCTATGTATTGCAAAATGGAGCGCATATTCTCCACATCAATCAGATGCGGACAATCCCGCAGAACGCACTCCCCCTCCACAAGAAGAGTGGCCGCCATCATGGGCAGTACAGCGTTTTTTGCGCCGTGAATCTTCAGCCTGCCGTCGAGCGGCCTGCCGCCGACGATGCACAATTGATCCCCCAAAGTCTACACCTCCGACTTCTCTGGCATACTATCATTCGTATGCCGGATGAAGTCCGGCTGTGCAGAGGGCGGGAACTAGTTGCAGGAGCGGGAGATGGAGAGCAGCATCCCTATGGCGCACATGCATACAATAATGGAACTGAGTCCCGCGCTGATAAAGGGCAGCGTCACGCCCGTTGTGGGCATGGAACCGGTTGCCACGGCGATATTGATAAAGGTCTGCAGGGCAAGCAGCGTTGTGATGCCGCCCGCCAGCAGGCTGCCGAAGGTATCCGGGCAGCGCATGGCGATACGGAATCCCCTCGAGAAAAGGAAGCAGTACACCCCGATGAGCGCGACCGCCCCCACCAGTCCGAATTCCTCGGCGATGATGGCAAAGATCATATCGCTCTCCATATAGGGCAAAAACAGGAACTTCTGGCGGCTGGCTCCCAGGCCCGTTCCCCAGATTCCCCCGCTGCCCAGGGCGATCAGCGACTGGCGCAGCTGGTAGGCGTTGGGATCGTTCCAGGGATCGAGAAAGCCGGAGACGCGGTTTGCGCGGTACCCCTTTGCAAACATGCCCACCGCCGCCAAGCTGGCCCCTACGCCCAGCATTACCCCCATTTGGGACAGGCGGGCCTTGGCCATGAACAGCATCATGAAGCAGGCAATTGCAATGCTCATGAGCATGGAGTAGTTGGGCTGAAGCAGCAGCATGAGGCCAAAGGGGGCCATCATGCACAGCAGCGGGATAATGCCGCTGCGGAAACTCTGAATCCGCGTGGGGCCGAACTGTTCTATCTGGGCGGCTACCGCCACAATCAAGCCGTATTTGGCCACCTCAGAGGTCTGGATGGAGAACCCCACGTTGATCCAACGCCTGGCCTCATTGATCTCCTGCCCCAGTCCGGGTATCCACACCAGGCCCAGGAAAATGAGGCTGCCAATGAAAATCAGCTTATAGAACTTTTTGAGGATATGGTAGTCCAGATTAGCCAGCAGCGTCATCAGCACGCCGCCGATCAGGATACCCTGAACCTGTTTGGTGATGTAATAGTATCCATCCCCGAACTTGTTCTGGGCATAGTAGAAACTGGCGCTGAAGAGCATCATCATGCCGAATGCGATGATGAAGAGCGTAGTTGCCAGCAGAATATAATCGATATGTCCGCGCTTGGGCTTGTTGGCCGCGGCCTTTTTTTCGGGCGTGTCAGTTTGCTTGCGCACGACTGCCATTGGGTACTACCTCCTCAGCGTCCGGACGATCTCTTTGAATACCCTGCCCCTTTGCTCAAAATTGTCAAACATATCATAGCTCGCGCAGGCGGGGGAAAGCAACACATTGTCCCCGGGATTTGCCAGAGAATCGGCCAGCTTTACCGCGTCCTCAAAGCTCCCCCCGCATACAAAGATATCCTGATATCCGGTTTTTTGGGCGTCGCGCAAAATCTGATCCCGGGTGAACCCGTAGGCGACGACCGCTTTGATCCTGCCGCCAAACGCCCGGAATACCGGACAGTAGTCGCTGTTCTTATTGGAGCCGCCCAGCAGCAGCACCGTGGGACGGGCCATCGCTTCCACCGCCTTGACAGTGGAGTCCGGATTGGTCCCCTTGGAGTCGTTGATATAGCGCACCCCGTCCGTCTCGCAGACAAACTCGATGCGGGGCTCCACCCCTTCGAAAGTGCGCAGGGCGCGGGCGGCAGCCGCTCCGTCAATCCCGGCCGCCAGCGTCACGCACACGGCGGCGAGGGCGTTCTCCAGATTGTGGGGGCCGGGAATTTTAAGCTCCTCCGCCCTGCAGAGGACCTGTTCCCTGCCGTCCATGCGAAAGACAATCCATCCCTCCCGAACAAACGCCCCCTCCTCCACCTCGTGCAGGCGGCTGAACCAGAGGAGTTTGCCCCGGACCCGGTCCGCCATGGCGGCCACAAGGGGATCATCCGCATTGAGGGCGGCGAAATCCTCCTCCGTCTGGTTCCTCAGAACCATGGCCTTGGTGGCAGCATAATTCTCCATGGTCAAAAAGCGGTCCAGATGGTCCTCCGTCACATTGAGCACCACGCAGGAATGGGCGTGGAAATCCCGGCTGGATTCCAGCTGAAACCCGGCGATTTCCGCCACGATCACATCGTCAGGCGTGGTGCTGCGCGCCTCCTGAACGATGGGCACGCCGATGTTGCCCAGCACATAGGTGCGCTTGCCCGCCGCCTTGCAGATCTCTCCCGCCAAAGTGGTGGTGGTGGTCTTGCCGTTCGTCCCTGTGATAGCCAGAATGGGCGCTTTGGCAAAACGGTAGCCCAGCTCTATCTCGCCGATCACTTCCGCTCCGTTTTGGAGGGCCTTCTGCACAAAGGGGGATCTCATGGGCACTCCGGGGCTGAGCACGATCAGGTCTTTTCCCCCGATTGCATCCATGGCCGGTTTACCTAGCGCGTCCTCAACATTGAGGCCGTCCAGAGTCTCCAGCCCGCTCAGCTTATCCGCAGTCTTGCTGTCGTTGATGGTGACG
>JAHZEH010000232.1 GCA_019421925.1 Clostridia bacterium | reverse complement strand
GCGCAATCCCATTGCCGCAAAAATCCCCATTGGCCCGTCGGCTGATACCAACGCGGGGGCATACGGCAGTTTCTCCGACTGGGCTACCGAGGTCGATCCCGCCTTTGCCCTGAACGATTCCGCAGTGCTCACCGACGTCGTCACCGGCAAGCAGTTCAGCGTTGTGCGGACAGGCGGGGTCAACCATGCGGAGGTAGAGCCTCAGACGGCGGAGGACGCCGCCAAATTCCTGGAGATTTTTGGCGGGGAGGCCAACTGGAGCAAGCGCGCCGTCACTGTTCAGCTGGGCGCAAAGCGTGTCGCCGCCTCTCTCCAGGGGATGCCCCATGGGGCCGATGGACTCCCGGGCAACAGCGTAACCGGGGGCTGCTGCCTCTACTTCTACGGGAGCAAATCGGATGTTCTGGGCTTTACAGACGTGGAGCATGACGAGGCTGTACGCCGTGCCGCCGGTCAGAGCAATTGACCGTGCAGGCTAACCTGATCGCCCCCTGCGGTATGAACTGCGCCCCGTGTTACGCCTACCAGCGCCACAGCAAGCCCTGCGGCGGATGCAGGGAGGGCGGCAGCAATCTGCCCGCGCACTGCCGCAAATGCGGCATCCGAATCTGCATGGGGCGGCCGGCCGCGGAGCCCTTCTGCGGGAGCTGCACGCAGTTTCCCTGCAAAGGGCTGAGCCAGCTGGACAGGCGGTACCGGACAAATTACCGCGTGAGCCCCCTGAAAAACCTGAAGGAAATTAGGGAGCGGGGCATGGCCTTTTTCCTGGAGGAGGAGGCCCGCAGATGGGTCTGTCCCTCCTGCGGCGCGCTCCTGTGCATACATAGCCCTTCCTGCGCAGCCTGCGGTTTCAAAAGGCCCCTCTAAACTGAAAAAGGAGCTCTGCATTTTTGCAGAGCTCCTTTTTCAATTCTCCTTACGAATCACGCCATATACCATTGGGGGCCGCTCCATGGGGGCCCCCCCGATCTCAACCGCCGAGAGGAAAAGCGTCTCCGCCTCCTGGAGCTTTTTTTCGTCGTTCACATGAAAAATAGCAAGAGGCTCGCCTTGTTCCACCCGGTCCCCCACCCTCTTTTTCATGACAAGGCCGACGTCCCCGTCGATCCGGTCCCCCTTCTTTGTCCGACCCGCACCCAACAGGAGCGAGGCCTCGCCGATCTTCACCGCGTTCATGCCGTGGACAAAGCCGCCGCGCTGGGCGCATACGGGGATCTTGCGCCGGGCTCTGGCAAGGCCGGCCGGATCGTCGCAGCATGACCCATCCCCGCCCAGGCCGGCGATCATTTCCCGGAGCTTTTGCAGTCCGCTGCCGTTGCGCAGGGCGTGGCGCAGCATTTTTCCGGCCTCCTCCTCCGTCCCGGCGACGCCGCCCAGCAGGAGCATATATTTCCCCAGCAGCAAGCTGACCTCCACAAGGGGATCAGTCTCGGGGATCTGTCCGGAGAGGGCCTCAATGGCCTCCTGCACCTCCAGCGCGTTCCCCACGGCCATGCCCAGGGGCTGGTTCATATCCGTGACAACGGCCACAACCTGGCGGCCCACGGCGCTGCCAATATCCACCATCACCCGGCCCAATTCAAAGGCCTCCTCCCTCGTGCGCATAAAAGCGCCGCTGCCCATCTTCACATCCAAAACAATGGCATCGCTGCCCGCCGCGATTTTCTTGCTCATGATGCTGGAGGCAATCAGGGGGATGCTGTCCACCGTTCCCGTCACATCCCGCAGGGCATAAAGGAGCTTATCCGCCGGGACGAGATTCCCCGTCTGTCCAATCACAGCAATCCCGGTCCTTTTGACCAGCTCAATAAAGGCGTCGATGTCCAGGCTGACGCTGACTCCGGGCAGGGATTCCAGCTTATCAAGGGTCCCTCCCGTATGGCCCAGCCCCCTGCCCGACATTTTGGCCACAGGGACCCCGCAGGCGGCTACCAGCGGCGTGACAATGAGCGTTGTGGTGTCGCCCACGCCGCCCGTGGAGTGCTTATCCACCTTGACGCCGGGAATGGCGGACAGATCCACCACCTCTCCCGAATAGGTCATCGACATGGTCAGCCTGGAGATCTCTTCCCGCGTCATCCCCCGCCAGCAGACCGCCATCAAAAAGGCCGCAGCCTGGTAGTCGGGTATCTCCCCCGCCACATAACCCTGGATGAAGTACTCTATCTCGCCGGCGGTGAGCTCCCCACCGTAACGCTTTTTCAAAATGATGTCCACCATTCTCATGATCTTCCCTCCCGCGCCCTCTGAAAAAAGATAGGTGCATTGTATCATATTCTGCACCCCAATGCAAAAAGGACGCTTCCGCGTCCTTTTCCTGTGGGTAAATCCCGTCCTACTGCTGTTTGTGCGCCTTCTGAAGGGAAAAGAAGCGATGCAGCGCGGGAGCCGTGATGAGGCCGATGGCAATACCGAAGGCCGCCTGGATCAGGTTGGGCACGACGGAGCCGGCCGCGGCGGCCGCGCCATAGACAACTGCTTCAAACAGGAAGTAGCCGCAGACCATAACCGCCTCGGCAGCCAAGAACATCAGCGCGTTCTTCCAGACGGAAGAGAAGCTGTAGCTGCGCGCCGCAAGGCCGATCATCAGGCCCATGCAGCCCTTGATGAGCAGGGTGATGGGTGCGTAGATCATGTACCCGGCCATCAGATCGGCGATCATAGAGCCAATGCCCCCGACGACAGCGGCGATGGGCCCAAGCACCACGCCCGCGGCAAAGATGAAGCCGTCCCCCAGATTGAGGTAGCCGATTGCCGTGGGAATCTTCAGATAGGCGGTGGCAACAGTGACCAGCGCGGTGAACAGCGCGCTGTAAACCAGGGTTTTGATGTTCTTGTCAGACATGGGAAACAGACCTTTCTATGAAAAAATTTAGAACATCGGAACGGCGGAACCGTCCGTGAACGTCTCCTCAATGTATTTGCGGCACTCCTCACTGGTCAGCACGGCAATGAGTTTCTGGATCGCTTCGTTCTCCTCATTGCCCTCTTTTACAGCAAGAATGTTTGCATAAGTTTGCGCCGCAGTGGAATCTTTATCCTCCATGGCCAGAGCATCCTTCGTGGCGGAGAGGCCGGCGTCAATGGCATAATTGCCGTTGATAACAGCCATATCCACATCCTGGAGAGTACGGGGAAGCTGCGCCGCCTCCAGTTCCACAATCTTCAGGTTCTTGGGGTTCTCCACGATATCCACCACCGTTGCCTCAAGACCCACCCCGTCCTTGAGCTTGATCAGACCGCAATCCTGGAGCAGGAGCAGGGCGCGGGATTCGTTGGAGGGATCGTTGGGAACAGAGATGGAGGCTCCGTCCTTGAGCTCCTCCAGGGATTTGGTCTTGCCAGCGTACAGGCCGAAGGGCTCATAATGGATAGCGGCGACAGAGACCAGATGGGAGCCGTTGTTCGCGTTAAAGTCCTCCATATAGGGCTTGTGCTGGAAGTAGTTAGCGTCCAGGCTTCCGTCCTCCAGAGCGGTGTTGGGCATAATGTAGTCGGTAAAGATAACGATCTCCATATCAACACCCTGATCCTTGAGCTGCTGCGCAATAGCCTCGAGAATCTCCGCATGGGGCGTCGGGCTGGCGCCCACCCGAATCTTGACATTGGCGGCAGTACCGCCCTCCTCCGTGTTGGCCTGTTGAGAAGAGCATCCAGTCAGGACACCGACCGTCAGCAGCGCCGCGAGCGCGAGAGCAAACCATTTCTTCATTAGGATATTCCTCCTTCATTAATTTGTAAACCCCTTAATTTATCGGGATTACTTTCTTTTATCCACCGCCCGCGCGGCGATCCGCCCAATGAGCTCAAAGAGCTGCACCACGCAGACCAGAATAATCACGCAGACGATCATCACATCGAACTGGTAGCGGTTGGAACCATACATGATTGCAACGTTCCCCAGGCCGCCGCCGCCCACTGCACCGGCCATCGCGGAGTATCCCAGGATGGTGATGGTGGCGAGCGCCGCCCCGGTGACGAGGGATGGCAATGCCTCCGGCAGAAGCACCTTGCGCACGATCTGCCAGGGGCTTGCCCCCATGGAGACCGCCGCCTCAACCACGCCTCTGTCCACCTCCCGCAGG
>JAHZEH010000023.1:13423-15243 GCA_019421925.1 Clostridia bacterium | reverse complement strand
CTGCGGGAATCCGTCAACTGGGCAAGCAAGCCGTCCACGGCCCTGCGCCGCAGCTCGTTGAGGGCGGATGCGGGCACAAAGGCGGGCGTCTCTCCCAGGGCGATGGAGCATCCCCCCAGAGCAAAGGGCGTGCCCCCCAGTTTTCCCACCTGTTCCCGCAGCTTCGACTCACTGGCCGGAGCCCTCTGGGCGGGCTGAACCGGCTCCCCCTCCGCCCCGGCGGAATATCCGTCCAGCCGCAGAACCAGGCTCAAAGGCTGCCCTACCACCGCCCGCAGTTCGGCGTCCACCGTGGTCAGCCTGTGCTCTCCCTGGAAGCTCTCCCGGGCCAGCTCCATCTGCCGTGCGTCCACCGTTCGGAAAGCCGTGATCCCCTCGTATTTTTCAAATCCCGTCAGGCGGATGGGTTCCCCCTGGGCCGCGTCCCTGGGCAGGCGGATCTTCTCATCCTGCTGCTGGCCGGGCCTGCGCAAAGCCAGTTCGTCCCCCCTGTTAAGAGGGGCCTGGGGCCGCAGGACCCCCTTGGCAATCCTGCCCACCGGCATTCCCCAGTGGCCGGGCTTCTCCTCTGCGACCAGCCCATCCCTTCCGTAATAGTATCCTGTGGAAAAACCTCCCCGGTGGAACACCTGCATGAGGGCGCGCTTTTCGCGTGCAAAGTCCGACACCTCCCCATCCAGCGCCCTGCGGTAGGCGGAGACCACAGTGGCCACGTATTCCGGCCGCTTCATCCGCCCCTCAATCTTGAGGGAGGCGACGCCCGCACAGCGCAGCTCCTCCAGGTGCTCCAGCATGCACAGATCCTTCATGGAGAGCAGATAACCCGACGCCTCCCCCAGTTTGCAGGGCATGCGGCAGGGCTGGGCACAGCCTCCCCGGTTTCCGCTCCTGCCCCCCAGGAAGGAGGACATCAGGCACTGGCCGGACACGCTCACGCACATGGCCCCATGCACAAAGGTCTCCAGTGGCAGGGAGGACTGGGCCCGTATCCGGCGGATCTCCTCCAGGGATACCTCCCGTGCGAGAACGGCCCGGCTGAGCCCCATACGGGCGCAGGCCCGCACCCCTTCTGCGTTGTGCACGGTCATTTGCGTGCTGGCATGGATGGGCAGGTCAGGGAAGCACCGGCGCAGGGCGGCAATCAAACCGATGTCCTGCACGATGAGGGCGTCCGCCCCCAACCGGTACAGCTCGGCCGCCACTTCCAGCGCCCGCCCAAACTCCCGGTCGAGCAGCAGGGTGTTCATGGTGATATGGGCGTCCACTCCGCGGGCGTGGCAATAGTCAAGGGCGCGCTGGAGCTCCTCCCCCTTAAAATTGGCTGCAGAGGCCCGGGCGTTAAAGCTCCCCGTGCCAAAGTATACGGCGTCCGCGCCATTCTGAACCGCCGCAATCAAACTCTCAAAACTGCCAGCCGGCGCCAACAGTTCAATTTTACCCATTTTCAAAGCGTTCTCCTTCAAATTGCGTTCTGTTTCACACATCTATTGTGCAGGGAGCGCGGCCAAAAAGCAAGAGCGCAAGAGCACTCTCTTGCGCTCAAAAAGATCCACTGACAGATAATGCTGGGCTTATTTCTTGTCCACGGGCAATTTGGGAAGCATTTCCTGGCGCTTCTCCTCCGCCTGGCTGACCTTGCTCTCTTTGATAATCTGGGCGATGCGCTCATCCATCTCCGAGTGTCCGTCCCGCAGGCGAAGCAGCTCGTCGGCGATATTAACCGCCACCAGAACGGCTGCATCCGTGGTGGACAGCATGGGGTTTGCCGCGCTCAAAACGCTGAGCTTGTCGTCGACATATTTGCCGACCCGGAAAAGATA
>JAHZEH010000023.1:10899-13413 GCA_019421925.1 Clostridia bacterium | reverse complement strand
GTTCCTCTCCGCAGAGCGTATAATTACGGCCATTGATCTCTATACTGATTTTATTCTTCTCCATCCGGCCTCACCCTTATTTAGTATTCTGATAGGCAGATTATACCAAATATTGACCCCATAAGCAACACATCCCTGCAACTTTTCGACAAAAATTTTGTCGCGTCCTCAGGCGGCGCTTACTGGCGCAACCGGGCGTTAAAGTTCTTTTCCAGCCTCTCCATGATCTTATTCATCGTCCGGGTCACATCCTCCTCGCCGAGAGTGCGGTCCTCGGCGCGCAGACGGATAGCATAGGCAAGGCTCTTATAGCCCTTCTCAATATGCTCGCCTGCGTACACGTCGAAGAGCTGGACAGACTCGAACATCTTGCCCGCCGCCCTCTCGATCGCCGCGGCCACATCTCCCGCCTGGGTGTCCTCCGACACGATGACGGCCAGGTCGCGCTCCACCGCGGGATAGCGGGGCAGGGGCTTGAACTTCTTCACCAGGCCGCGGCCCGCGAACAGCGTTTCGACGTCAATCT
Source organism: Clostridia bacterium (assembly GCA_019421925.1). Classification (GTDB taxonomy): domain Bacteria; phylum Bacillota; class Clostridia; order Christensenellales; family CALWSW01; genus JAHZEH01. The sequence goes on along the minus strand of JAHZEH010000023.1, from coordinate 12,887 downwards.
CAGCCAGATAGGCCCTGCCAGGAATGTCATACGCCCCGCAGACGGCGGGATGCACCTCCCCAAGCTGGCCCGCCTCCTTGCCGCCAATGAGCAGCACCGCCTTGCGGCCGGGGTGATAATAGCTCTCCCCGCCTGCGGCAAAAGAGACCTGCTCCACGCACAGCCCTTCACACAGGGTCTCCACCGCGCCTTTAAGGGTGTAGAAATCCTCACCCTGGCCATAGAGGCCCAAGCACAGCACCTGTCTCTGATCCGGGATGCACTCGGGGTTTTTCGAGGGCTTGTGAACGTTCGCCAGCTCGAAGAAGCGGCAGCGGTTGATCTTGCGGTTGGCGTTAGTGGCCAGCACAGGGAGCATGCCCACCACGGGCGTGCTGCGCATCAGGCTGTTGTCGTCGCCGAAGGGGTTGACCAGCCTGACGCAGTCGCGCAGAGGATGGTCTGCCGCCAGCCCCAGTTTGTCGAAGGCCGCCGGGCCGGTGAAGGAATAGGTGACAGACTCGTATAGGCCCTGCCCGCAGAGGTTGGCGCGCAGCGCGTCCACTGCCTGCTGGGTCTCGCTCAGCTTGCCCCGCGCCAGCTCGCCCTTCATAAGGGTCAGGGGGATATTGTCATAACCCACCACCCTGGCAATCTCCTCGGCAATGTCCGCCTCCTCGATGATGTCGTCGCGGAAACGGGGAATCTCAATAGAGAGCCTGCCCTCGCGCACCTGTGTGGGGATCTCCAGGCTGTTCAGAATTTCGGCCATCCGCTCCGCCGGGACGTCCAGCGCCACAAGGCTGTTGATCTTCTCCGGGCGGGCGACGATGTGGCGGCGGCTGATATCCCCTTTGCACACGTCGATGACGCCCTTCTCCACCTTGCCCGCACCCAACTCCTCAACAAGCTGGCAGGCCCGCTCCAAGGCGCGCTGGGTGCCCTCGATGTCAATCCCCTTGACAAAGCGCTGGGACGCCTCGGTCATCATACCCATCCCCTTGGCAGAGTGCCTGATGTTGGCGCCGTTGAATTTGGCCGACTCAAAGAGCACGACCTTGGTATTCTCGGTGATCTCGGAGTTCTCGCCGCCCATGATGCCGGCAATGCCCACCGCGCCCTTGGGGTCGGCAATGACCAGGGTATTGTCCGGCAGAACCCGCTCCTTGCCGTCCAGGGTAACGGTTTTCTCTCCCTCCTTTGCCCTCCGCACGATAATGTGGCTGTCCTGGACGCAGGAGAGATCAAAGGCGTGCATGGGCTGGCCCATCTCCATCATGACGAAGTTGGTGATATCAACGATGTTGTTGATGGCGCGCACGCCGCTGGCCCTGAGACACTGCTGCATCCAGCGGGGGGAGGGGGCAATCCTGATATCTGTCACAGCGCGGGCCATATAGCGGGGACAGAGATCGCCGTCCACAACGTCGACTTTGACATGGTCAGAGATGGAGCGGTCCGCCTCCTCCTTAACGGAGATGGCAGGCAGCGCCAGGGGGCGGCCGATGGCGCATGCCACCTCCCTCGCCACACCGATAACGCTCTGCAGATCGGGGCGGTTGGGGGTGGGTTCGGCCTCCAGCACCTCATCATCCAGTCCAACGATCTGCTGGATGGGAGTTCCCAGCACATACTCCTGTTCGGGCAGGATCAAGATCCCATAGGCGCCCGCGCCAGGGAAATCCTCCTCTGTGAGCTGGAGCTCCTCACCCGAGCAGAGCATGCCGTTTGAGGCCACGCCTCTCAACTTTCCCTTCTTGATTTTTACCCCGCCCGGCAGGCTGGAGCCGTGGAGGGCCACCGGCACATAGTCCCCCTCCTTGATATTGGGCGCGCCCGTAACGATCTGGACGAGTTCCTCCCCGCCCACATCAACCTGGCAGATGAGCATGTGGTCGGAATCGGGGTGGGGGACCACGGACTCCAGACGGCCCACAACCACCTTGTCGATCTCGCCGCCCATCTTCTCAATGCCCTCGACCTCCAGCCCGCGGCTGGTGAGCAGGCGC
>JAHZEH010000023.1:6473-10889 GCA_019421925.1 Clostridia bacterium | reverse complement strand
CAGGCGCTGGATATCCTCCGCCGTATAGCCGCTCACATCGACGTAGCGGCTCAACCATTTCATCGGTACTCGCATTGTCTTTTTACTCCTAACTCTATTGCTTTGATCCCTTCGCCCGCATCAGAACTGCTTGAGGAAACGCAGATCGTTCTCGTAGAGCAGGCGGATGTCCGTAATGCCATATTTCATATTGCAGACGCGGTCGAGGCCCAGTCCGAAGGCGAAACCGGAGTACTCCTCCGGATCGATTCCGCACATGCGCAAAACATTGGGGTTGACCATGCCGGCGCCCAGAATCTCGATCCAGCCGGTATTCTTGCACACCCGGCAGCCCTTGCCGCCGCAGACCGTGCAGGAGATGTCAACCTCGCAGCTGGGCTCCGTGAAGGGGAAATAGCTGGGCCGCAGGCGGATCTCGGTCTGGCTGCCATAGAGTTCCTTGGCAAAGACGTCCAGCACGCCGCGCAGGTCCGCCATAGTGACTCCCTTGTCGATCACCAGGCCCTCCATCTGATTGAAGATGGGGGAGTGGGTGGCGTCCACGTCGTCGCTGCGGTATACCCTGCCCGGGCAGATCATGCGGATGGGCGGCTTCTGGGAGAGCATGGTGCGCACCTGGACCGGAGAGGTGTGGGTGCGCAGAACGATATTGTCTGACACATAGAAGGTGTCCTGCATGTCGCGGGCGGGATGATCTTTGGGGATGTTGAGCATCTCAAAGTTGTACTTGTCGTACTCAATCTCCGGGCCCTCGTTGACCACAAAGCCCATGCCCACAAAGATGTCGCGCAGCTCATAGAGGGTCTGGGTGAGGGGATGGAGCTTTCCGATCTCCCCCCTTTTTCCTGGCTGCGTCACGTCGATCTTCTCCGCCTTGAGGCGAAGCTCGCTCTCCCTGGCCCTGATCTCAGCCTCCTTAGCGGCAAGGACAGACTCGATGTGCTCGCGCGCCTCGTTGACCATCTGGCCAATCTTGGGGCGCTCCTCGGCGGGAACGCTGCCCATGGAGCGCAGGAGCCCGGTCAGCTCGCCTTTTTTGCCCAGCAGTTTGACGCGAAGCGCGCCGAGCGCTGCGCTGTCCGCCGCCTGAGCGATTGTTTCACGCGCCTTCTCTCCAATTTCCTGGAGCGTCTGTTTGATATCCATGAAATATTCCTCCCGGATCTCATTTGATTGACATAGGAAAATAAAAAGCGCTCCCATCCAAACAGGACGAGAGCGCATTGCCCGCGTGGTACCACCCGCATTCGCCACACAACGATGGCCTTTGCCCCGCAGTATCGGGCGGACCCGGCTCCCCTACGCAGCCTTTCGGCCTTCAGTTCGCAAGCTCGGGAGGGAACTTCCCCCGCGGCAGCTGCGGGACGGCTTGCAGCCTGTGGCCCTCCCTCTCTCAGCAGCGCGTTGCGCGGTACTTTTCTCCGTCTTCGCAACTATCATTTGGCTATAGTATAGCACAGCCGGGCAACCGGATGCAAGAGGGGCGTTCCCCTCATTTTTATACGGCAAATTTTACAATGTAACCCTGCACGAGGATGTAAAGCACAATGAGCGGTATGGCGTACTTGCAGTAGCAGCGCATAAACTTCCCGCCGGGGAACCTGACGCCCTCGCCGCTGTTGGCCTCCTCCAGAAAATTATCCCAGCCCCAGCCCTTTCTCGTCGCGCAAAACAGCACATAGACCAGCGAACCCAGAGGCAGAATATTGTTGCTGACCAAAAAGTCCTCCAGGTCCAGCACATTGCTGCCCGCACCCAGCGGCGTAAATCCGCTCAGCACGTTGAAGCCCAGCGCACAGGGCAGGGACAGGAGGAAGATTGCCGCGAGATTGACGGCACAGGCCTTTTTCCTGCTCCAGCCGAACTGATCCATGGCAAAGGAGAGGATGTTCTCAAAAACCGCCACAACCGTAGAGAGGGCGGCAAAGCACATGAACAGGAAGAACAGCGCGCCCCAGAGCTGGCCCAGGGGCATGCCGTTAAATACGTTGGGCAGGGTCTCAAAAATCAGGGAGGGTCCCGTAGCCAGGTCCACGTTGTAGGCGAAGCAGGCCGGGATGATGATGAGGCCGGCCATAAATGCCACAACCGTATCCAGCAGAGTGATATTGATGGATTCGCCCAGCAGCCTTCTGTCCTTATTGATGTAACTGCCAAAGATGGCCATACTGCCCATACCGATGCTGAGGGTAAAGAATGCCTGGCCCAACGCGGCGAAAAGCACCTCCCCGATTCCTTTGTCAACCATGCGCTGGAAGTCGGGCACAAGATAGTAGCGCAGCCCTTCTCCCGCGCCCGGCAGAGTGATGGAACGGACGGCCAGAATGACCATCGTCACAATCAGCAGCGCCATCATGACTTTAGTGATGCGCTCCACGCCGTTCCTCAGCCCCAGTGAGCAGATACTCAGGCCGATAAGCACCACAATGGCCATAAAGATGACCAGCGTCCAGGGCTGCGCGAGGACTTCCCCGAACTCTGCGCTCACACCGACGCTGTCCAGCCCCGCAAAATCGCCCCGGGCCATCTTGAGCAGATAGAGCAGCATCCAGCCCGAAACCGTGGTGTAGAACATCATAAGCAGGTAGTTTCCGGCCATACCCACAAATTTGAACAGATGCCATTTGCTCCCCTTGGGTTCGAGTACGTCAAAGGAGCGGGCGACGCTCTGCTGGCTGGCCCTGCCGACGGAAAATTCCATCGTCATAATGGGCAGACCCAGAATCACCAGAAACGCCAAATAAATTAAAATGAAAGCCGCGCCGCCGTACTCCGCTACGATATACGGAAAGCGCCAGACATTGCCCAGTCCAATTGCGCACCCGGCGGAGATCAGAATGAAGCCCAGCCGGGAACCGAATTTTTCGCGTTCCTTCACAGTCCTTCCCTCCATCTATAATATTTTATTCAGTGTAGCACATGTTTTCTTGTTTTACAAATACGGGCTGGAAATTTATCATCAAATACTAAACAAATTTCCAGTGTACAAACAGCGAATCTGGAGAAAGTAATAGCACAGTTGAAAAGGAGGTGAAGCACGATGACGAGGAACAGGGCGCTCGTGCCCGAAGCTCAGCAGGCTCTTGACAGCTTGAAAACAGAAATTGCAGGTCAGCTGGGCGTCAACTATCAAACGGCCGATAAAGGCAACCTGACAACGCGCCAAAACGGGTCTGTCGGTGGCGAGATGGTGCGCAGAATGATCGCCTTCGCCGAGGACAGCATCAAGTAACACCAACCCGAATCCTGTAAAACTGACATTTGAAAGGTGAAATACGACAATGAGTAACAACTCCAGCAACAACTATGTGAACACCAGCCCCGAGGCGAAACAGAACCTGGACAAAATGAAGTACGAAATTGCCAACCAGATCGGCGTCAACCTCAAGCAGGGCTATAACGGCGACCTGACCTCCCGTGAGGCCGGTTCTGTCGGCGGCGAGATGGTTAAGCGCATGATCTCCTACGCTGAGACCAACATGAAGTAACTCTTGCCTGAACCTCCCGATCACTGAACCGGCGCATCCGCGCCAAAACCAAAAGCTGCGCTTTCCCATACAAACGCCGGGAAAGCGCAGCTTTTCCTTGTTGCGTAACAGCTTTTAACAGGCGGTCTTTCTGGCCTTGCGGAGCAGAAGAACGCACAGCAGCGCCCCGCAGATCAGCGGGAACCCGTGGAGCGGACTCCTGGGTTCGCCGGTGGCGGGAATGGCCAGGGGGATGTCATCGTCCTCAATGTCCTCCCATACGCCGAACAGCTCCGTGGAGCCCAGGGGTACGGGTTCGTCTTCAAAGTTCCACAGTTCCTGGTGTGTCTCGTCCTTGGCCCAGCCCACGAACTTCTTGCCTGGCCTCTCGGGCGGCACCGGCTCAGGGATAAAGATGGGATGGCTGTCCGTCACAGTGATGGTGATGGAGTCCCCCTTGCCGTCCGCGCGGTCGGGATGATAGATCACCTCGTGGTCCTCATCCTTGTCCAGAATGACATCGTCCTTGGGGCCGGTCTTCTCAGGCTCCGGAGGCGTCTCCTCCTTCTCCCCGGTCTCCTCCGGCTCCTCGGGCTTCTTATTGTCCTCGTTGGGATTCTTGATATCGCCGGTCTCTGTCGGCCTCTGGTTGACGATCAGCACCTGAGTATACTCGTCCGCCGCCACAGCCGCCTCAAATGTCTGATAGTTCCTGACATAACCGGCGGGGGTGGAGGTCTGCTTGACCGTATAGTTCCCGGAAGGGACCGGATCAAAGGTTACAACGCCCTCGGTGTTTGTGTGCAGGGTCTGTACCTCTTTCCCCTCGGAATCATACAGCGTGATGGACACGTCGGGGAGCAATTTGGCCTCCGCGTCCTGATTGGTCACGATAACGCGGCCATAGCCGCCAATCATGGGGTTGATGACCTTATCATCCCTGGCTGGC
>JAHZEH010000023.1:0-6463 GCA_019421925.1 Clostridia bacterium | reverse complement strand
TCCTCCTTCAGTCCGGGCTACCTTCCATCCGCCGTGATCTCCGCATGGAAGGTCTGGGGGTCAATGAGCAGGCCCGAAGCCGTGTCGTGCTGTTTGATGTTGTATTTGCCATAGGGCATCTCCCCAAACATCACATAGCCCGTCCCCGTGCTCTCCACCGTCTTGAGGGGATGTTCAAATTCCGTGTCGTCCGCGGCATAGATGGAGAAGTGGGCCTTATTGACCAGGCGGTCCAGCTCGTCGACCACAGAGAGGTAGACGGTGTTTTTGAGGGGGCGGTTGAAAACCGTCCGGGACTGCTCCCTCTGGCTGCCCGTAATCGTGGCGGTAAAGCTCTCCGTCAGGATCTCATAGCCGGGCAGGACGCTCTCCTGCCTCACCGTATATTCCTGATCGAAATCCAGCAGGGTGAAGGTGATTCTTCCCTCCGGATCCGTGGTCAGCTCCTGCATCCTGTTGCCTTCTTCATCATAAATGGCAAATCTCACGTTGGCCAGCGGTTTCCCCGTCTCCTCATCCAGAAGGATGGTCTCCAGCTTGCCCTTGCGTTTGGCGGCAGCGATGGCGCCGCTTCCCGTGCTCACAGTGACCTCAATGCTGGAGGAGACTTCCTGCACCATCCCCTCCAGCGCAATGCTGTTGGAGAGCGCGCCCTTTCCCAGCAGATCGGTGCGGTATTCCAACAGATAGGCGTCAGCAATGTCCTCCTGAAGGGTAATGGTCAGCACATTGTTCAGCGTGCCCGCCTCATAGGACACCTGGCACCCCTCCACCCGCTGCCTCTTTGACAGCTTCCCGTCCGCGCCCACCGCAGCATGGTAGAGCGCCACGGTGCTCAGGTCGGGCTGCAATCCCTTGGACATGGTGTCAACAATGGAGCGCATGGGGGCAAAATTCACCCGGTTGGGATTGATTGACACTGTATAATCAATATACCCATCCGAATCCACATGGGAGATATCGGCCTTCTTCTGGACGATGTTGTTCTTTATCTCCTTGCTTGCTTTCACCTCCACCGAGTCGAAGCCATTGCGGTGCAGCACCGCCGCGTTTAGAATGGTGGGCCTGGTTGTAGTCTTGATGCCCGCCACCCGGTCAATGTCCACCAGGGTCTTTAAGGTAATCGTTCTCTGGGCGCTGATATCGCCCAGATAAACATGCAGCTCGCCCCCGGTGAGGGTATAATAATTCCCCGCATTCCCCTCCGTTCCGGTGGATAAAGGCGTCCCATCCAGCTGGACAGAACCCTCCACCAGTGTCTGATTCTCCGGGATATAGTCTTTGACATAGGCCCCGGTCAGCGCCATCTGGTTATGATTGACCACGATGGTCCAGCTCTGCTCGCGGGTCTGGTAGTTATAATTCCCCGCTTTTTTTTCGATCATCTTGCTGGAAGTACCGGTACAGTTTGACACCGTGCTCGCCGTAAATACCGGCTCCTGCTCCCCAACCTGATAGGAGAGGTTAACCTTATTCTGGAAGGTCCTGGTGCTGTTGGAGGAGATAAAGCTGGGGTCCACCACCCTTGTGGTGACGGTGAAGGTTCTGCTCTCCCGCCCGATATTCCCCAGGGTGAACACCGGACTAGCGGGATCACTTGCGTCCGCTGTTGCACCCGAATTCATCGGGTCATAGCGAACATAGACCTGGTTGAGGCTGCCGCCCGCAACCACTCCGTTGGCAATCACGTCCGTCACTACAGCGTTCCGCATGTCGATACGGTTGCCGTTGACGGTGACCGTCCAGACGATTTCTTGATTGGAGGGGTTATAAACGCCCGCGGTCTTCGTAATCAGGCTGGTGACCACAGGTACGCCAGATTTGGCTATGGAAGGCATGACGAAGTCCTGCTCCTCCGTCCCGTCTCCGGGATTCCATCTCACATCCATCCATGCCTGATTCTCAAAGGTCTGGGTTCTGTTGTTCTCCTCAAAATACTTCTCACTCAGAGGGGTCTCATACTGAATAACGCACTGGCCGTTCAGTCCGTTGACGTCAAACTTGATGCCGTTCTGGCTGTAATCCGTCCCCTTGTACTCAAACCCCTGCGCAAAATTCGCAATGGTTCCGGAACCGCTGGCAGCCGACACGCTCGCAGGTCTCGTCAGATAGGGGCCCTTGCCTCCCTGCTCCGCACAGAAAGGAATCACGTCGTATACTGTTACATTCAGACCGTATCGGTTAACTGAATTGAGTGTCAGCGTCCACACGATACCGGTTTTATCAGCCTTGATGATACCGGTCTTGGACATCCAGGTGGCGTTGGGCAGGGAAACCTTCGCCTCTTTAGGCTCGCCGAACGCAAAGCCGGAGGCGTATAACTGCGCGGTATTGATAAGCTCGACACCCTTCAAATCCTGAAGCACCCCCTCCCGATAGAACAGGGAGGCGGATGGCTTGGTCTGATAGGTTGCAGTGTAGTTCCCCTCTACCGGCTCCAAAGGAGTGGGCAGTACGCAGGCCAGCGTCCGGCCGATCTCCCCGCCCGCCTCAGGCGCCAGTTCGCTGTCGGAAATGGAAACGCCATTGAGGGCAAAGGAGCCCGCTACATAGTCCTGCTTCTCATCAAAGGTATCGTGAAGCCGCAGGTTCAGGTTGTCGATGTTTCCCCCCGCAATCTCCACAGTCCAGGTCACCACGTCCTGAAGCGGGTCATACTCGCCCTTCTTCGAGATAATCTGGGGCGACTGTTTCTGATTTTCTTCCACCCCAATTTCAATGGTTAGGCCGCCTACCTCCAGGGATACCCGCTCCGTGTCACCGATGGCGCTGCTGTTTAGCCTGCACTCAATCATACACTCATCGATTGTGATGTCGCCCACTTTTGCCAAAGTATCATTGATACCCGCAGCAAACTGGAATTATGCAAAACCGTCCTTTTGAACGAAGATGGTACCGAGCAATGTCTGTTTCTCACCATTGTCATCCGGGTCCAAGTATTTCACGGTGATGGGGCTGGTCACATCCTGTCCCCCCCTATTGCCAGACCCATCATAGGAATGAATTCCGTAAGCACCAAGGTGACCAGCATAATTGCTCCCATTACTTTCACGATAGACTTCTTCATCACAAATACCATCCTACTCAAATCTTTGTAGAGTCACATTATAAATTATACAATATTTGGAAGACTCTGTCGGCTATTTTATGTTTTTTAATAAAACTTTTTATGATCATAATTTTATTCTTACCAATATTTTTTATTGAATTTTGTGACTATTTTCCCTGTCCGGAAAATGATTGCTTTTTCCACCTCTCTATGGTAAAATTCTTTTTGTTGCATCATTTGATCCCACGCCGGAGTGATGGAATGGCAGACGTGGTGGACTCAAAATCCATTGGTAGCGATACCGTGCGGGTTCAAGTCCCGCCTCCGGCACCAAGAACAGGGTCGTCGTATTGACGACCCTGTTCTTTTTTCTCCGTTTTTCTTTGATTATCTTGCAAATATACCTGGAATCAGTAAACCACTTGAGACCGCCCGGGTAATTTGGGACGGTCTCAAGTGGCATTTACACCCAAAGGTAGCTTTTTAAAATCATCGACTGGTGCACGGCAGGTGCCGTTTTCACAAAGATAATAAAGTACGGCTTGCGCCGGCAGAGGATAATTCAGGGTAAAGGGGGCGATTTCGGCAAGAAGTGATTCGTTTTCTTCCGATTTGAAGATTACGCTGATATCGTCCGCCGGGTTCTTTCGAAGGTATTCCGTTAATTCCTCAGGTGGTTTTTCCCCCGCACAGACCAGTTCCCGATGCGGGTACAGAGAATCCGCAACTGCAAGCATGGAAAACGAGTATCCGGCGGGATAATCGCGGATCTGACCGGAAATAAAGCGAAGTTGCCTGTCTGATCGTTCCTGCCACAGCATATCTCCCGTCAAGGAGGCAATGCGCCCTAGAACCACGGCAGCGACAGAATTCCCCGAAGGGATTGCGCCATCGTACAGCTCCTTCGGGCGTGCGATGAGTCTTTCTGCGTCACGGGCGCCAAGAAAATACCCACCGTTTGCTTCGTCTTCAAACAGGTCGGTCATTTGCCCTGCGCGAAGTATCGCCTGTTTTAGATAATTTGCGTCTAAGGTTGTGCGATATAGTTCTAAAAGTGCCAGCGCATAAACCGCGTAATCGTCCAGCTGTCCTGCGTGTGCGGCCTCGCCGTCCCGAAATCTGTGGAACAGCCGGTTGTGTTCGTCGGTCATACTTTCTTCAATAAAACGCTGCGCTGCCGACGCTGCCGACGAATAGCGATCGTCGTGAAGGATTGAACCCGCTCGGGCAAGCGCGATGATCGTCCATGCGTTCCATGAAAGCAGAATCTTATCGTCCTTGTGAAGCGCAACCCTCTGTTTTCGGTATTCATAGAGCATTTCAAACTCCGGGGAGCCCATCCGCCAGCCTTCCGCTTTCTGCCCAATCCTGTTCGGAATGCTTTTTTCTTCAAAGTTGCCTCTATCAGTGATTCCGTACAGGCGGCAGAATTCCGCGCCCTTTTCTTGTCCCAAAACACTTTCGATTTCATTCGGCGCAAAGGTATAATATTTTCCCTCCTCACCGTCGCTGTCGGCGTCCTGTCCGCAGTAAAAGCCGCCCTCCGGATCCGTCAATTCACGCAGGATGTAGTCTCCCGTTCGCCGTGCAACTTCCGCATAGCATTCCTTCTTTGTGATCTGATATGCCTCCAGATAGGCAGGGATCAAAAGCGCGTTGTCGTAGAGCATCTTCTCAAAGTGCGGAATCAGCCATTTTTCATCGGTCGAATAGCGGGAAAAACCACCGCCGATATGATCGAAAATCCCCCCTTTTGCCATGGCGTCAAGGGTTTTCTCCACCATTCGCAGGGTGTTCGATTTTTTCTCACACCTATAATATCGGAGTAAAAACAAAAGATTGTGGGGCGTCGGAAACTTCGGAGCATCTCCGAACCCGCCAAAGTCGGGATCAAAGTTTTTCCGGAGAAACTCATATGCCTCGGTTAGCATTGATTTCTCAGGATCAATAGAATCGTACTTTTTGTTCTTTAAGAGTACCTCTGTGATCTGATTTCCGGCGTCTATGAGCCTTTCGCGGTCGTGGTCCCAAAGAGATTTCGCCTGCTTTAATAGCTCGGTCAATCCCGGCTGTCCGCGCCGACCTTTCTTCGGGAAATAGGTTCCTGCGAAAAACGGCTTCTGCTCCGGTGTCATCAGAATTGTTAGCGGCCATCCACCGGAGCCGGTGAGCGCCTGACAGACGTCCATATATACGGCGTCTATATCGGGGCGTTCTTCACGGTCCACCTTGATACAGATAAAATCTTTCAGGATTTCTGCAATCTCAGTATCTTCAAAGGATTCGTGCGCCATCACATGACACCAGTGGCAAGTGGAGTAGCCGATACTGAGGAAGACAGGCTTGTCTTCATGCCCTGCGGCTTCAAACGCCTCTGCACTCCACGGATACCAGTCCACGGGATTGTCCTTGTGCTGGAGCAAATACGGAGATTTTTCGTTTTGTAATCTGTTTGCCATATATTTCCTCTTCTGTTTATGGTTTTAAAACAACTTTGATACAGCCATCCTCTTTATTGTCAAAAATTGAATAGCCGTGAACGCCGTCTTTAAGTTTCAGCGTATGGGTAATAATATCGGTGGCATCGAATTTTCTTTCTTTGATGAGTTCCAGTATCGGTTGCACATAATTTTGAGCCGGACACTGACCCATTTTCAGCGTGACGTTGCGCGTCCAGAAGTTTCCCAGGGGAAATGTGTTGTACCGTCCTCCGTATACGCCAACCATCGACACTGTTCCGCATTTTCGCACCGCCTCCGATGCGATCTCAATTGCAGATTTTGACCCTGCCTGCAATTTCATCGCCGCTTCCACTTTCTCCAATACAGACATTTTTCCGTCCATTCCCACGCAGTCAATCACCACATCCGCGCCGCCGTGGGTCAGTTCCTTGATCTCAAGCCCGGTATTATTGTAGTCTTCGAAGTTCATGATTTCCGCACCGTAACTTGCCGCATGCTTCAGACGATAGTTCACACTGTCTACGGCGATTACCCGCTTGGCCCCCAAAAAGATGCACCATTTGATCGTTAACAGTCCTACCGGCCCGCACCCGAGTACGACCACCGTATCACCGGATTTTACACCGCTGATCTCCACGCCCCAACGGGAGGTGGGAAGAATATCGGTCAGGAACAAAACCTGCTCGTCGGTCAGTTCCTCCGGTACGACAACAGGGCCGACGTTCGCATATGGTACCCGCATATATTCCGCCTGCCCGCCGGCATATCCGCCGTATGCATCGGAATAACCGAACAGCCCGCCCGCTTCTCCGTTTGGATTGGAGTTGTCGCATTGACTGTATTGCCCATGATCACAGTAGTAGCAGTGTCCGCATGCTACCGGGAATGGCACAATCACACGGTCGCCTTTTTTCACCTTGGTGACCTCTTTACCGACTTCCTCTACGATTCC
>JAHZEH010000231.1 GCA_019421925.1 Clostridia bacterium | reverse complement strand
TGTCCACAATGGCCTTGGGGATGGTATCCACAGGCTTTTCCCAGATGCCGTCGGTCTCCTTGTGGGAGACGACCTGAATCTCACGGATAGCCGTCTCGGTGAACGTCACCTCAACCACCACGTCGCCGTTCATACCCTTGGCCGTAGCGGTATATTTGCCGGGCGTGAAGCTGACGGGGGAATCCGGGTTCTGAGGGACCGTTGTGGTAGCCGGGTCACCGGACTTTTCGGGGCTGGGGCTGGGGGAACCGCTGTAATTCGGCGCGGAGCTGGGACTGGTGTTGGGGCTGGCGCTGGGATTGGGGTTCGTGCCGTTGTCGCAGGAGCAACCGGCTGCGAATGCCATCACGGCAACCAATGCCACACAGAGAATGCTGATCTTTTTGCTCATGGGGAGATCTCCTTCCAAGTTGGATGATATTGCGCGGCCACAGCGCCGGTAAATGCGCTCCAAACGGCCTCGCATACAGCATTGCCCAAATCGGAGGAGATTATCAGAAATTTTATGATGTTTTCCTATGAAAGAGCATAGGCAGCAGCGCCACCGAGGGCCTGGTGCAGCTCCCCGCGGCAATATGCCTGTAGGCTACTGTGGCGGCGATGATGACGCTGCCAATGGCAAAGGAGGGGAGGCGCACCCGGAAGATACAGTATCCGCTCAGCAGCAGGAACACCACAATGGCGCGCAGCGCGTGGGGGGAGATAACCACCACCAGCGAAAAAAACAGGAACAGGGCGGCCAGGCAGACGGCCAGGTCGGCCCGCAGGGGCAGGAGCCCGATGAGCACCCCGAAACTGACGGCGATAGCCTTGCCCCCCCTCCCGTGCAACATGGGCGGAAAAGCGTGGCCCAGCACCGGCGCGGCCAGCACCAGTCCAAAGAGGGGCCGGGACGGGTCGAGCTGGCCCAGGGCGAGCGAGATGGGGAGTGTCCCCTTGGCGACGTCACAGAAGAGGCAGAGCAGGCCAACGGGCAGCCCCGCCTTTTGAATGGCATTGGCCGAGCCCGGGTTGCCGTCCCCGCTCAAAGCCCGGACATCTTTCCCGGTGAGGAGCTTGGGCAGCAGATAGCTGAACATCACGGAGCCCATCAGATAGCCCAGCAGGGCATAAGCAGCATAGGGGATCATCCCGTCACCCCTTTCCCAGGGCGGGGCAAAGGTTCAGGGCCCTTCCCTCCTCGCCCCGCGGCGGCTCCAAAAGATCGCAGATCCGCCCGGCAGCCAGAGGGCTGACAAATCTGCGTTGGGCCCGGATCATCTCCTCCCGCGCCGGGCTGCTTTCCATAAGCTCGCGGGCATTGTGAGCCAGCTCCTCCGGGGTCCCGCACAGCCGGGCCATACCCCTCCCGGCAAAGAAGCGGGCGTTGCAGGTCTCGCAGCCCGGAATGGGATCGGCCAGCAGCAGAGGAATCCCCCGGGCGGCGGCCTCCGTGCTGGTCAGCCCGCCTGGCTTGGTGACGAGCAGATCGCTCGCCGCCATATACAGGGGAAGCTGATTGGTATAACCGATGGCCCGCAGGTTGGAGCAGTCTGCAAACTCCCGCTGCAAGCTCCGCCTTTTTTCCTCGTTGGTGCCGCAGACGGCAAGGACGCATCCCTGCTCCCCCATGGTCTCCATCAGAGGCCGCAGGAGCTCCCCGGTCTTGCCTGCGCCCATGCTCCCCATAACCACCAGACAGAGGGGGCCGTCCAGTGGAAGGCCCAGCTTTGCGCGGGCCTCACGCTTGTCCACTTGCTGGGTATAGGCCCGGCTGACGGAGATACCCAGGGGGGCCAGTTTCTCCTCAGGGATACCCCGGCGCAAAAAATCCTCCATCAAGTCCCTGTGTGGGATGACAAACAGATCGGGGCAGGTCTCCTCCCAGAAGGGGATACAGGTGTAGTCCGTAGCGATGGCCACCGTCCTTGTCCGCAGAACTCCCTGCCGGCGCAGGGCGGTGACGACCTCTGCGGGGAAGAGGTGGGGCATGATCACGCAGTCGTATTCCTCCTCTTCGAGCAGGGCGTGAAGGTCCCCCGCATAATGCCGGTTGGCCAGATAGACTGGGGACTGCACACCCAGCCGGTGCAGGTTGCGCACCGCGTCCCCCGCCCTGTAGAGGGCGTGAAAGGCCCAGGGCGCCCTGGTCACCATGTTGCAGTAGCAGGCGGAGACCCTCCTGGATGTGCCGGGGCTGCGCAGGGCCAGCAGGTCGGCAAAATCGCAGTGCGCACCCCGGCGGAGCAGCTCCTCCTCCACGGCGCGGCCCGCCGCATTGTGCCCACCCCCCGTGTTGCACGACAAAATAAGCGCTTTGATGGCAGATCCCTCCCATATTTCCCAGCAGTGATACTTTCAGCTTCAAGGACTATAGTATACCTTCCATCGTTCCACAAGCTCTAAGGGCTGAAACCCGGGAAAAACCGGCATGAATCCATGCAAAAACCCGCCCAAGGCGGGTTTCCAGACTGTCGAAAAACTCCGGGATTGTCAAGGGGCGTACCCCTTGACCTAAATCCGGCTCTGAAGACATGTGCGTCAGAACGGATGAAAACCTTTTAGGTTTTCGTTCTTTGCTGGTTTTGCCGCCCGGCGAAGCGAAGCGGAGCAGGCAAAACCCGTAACCTCAAAAAAGTCCAAATGGACTTTTTTGATAAGCTCAAAACCCGCCCAAGGCGGGTTTTTGCTGTCCTATTCCTCTTGCAGGGAAATTTTGCTGGAGCGGAAAGACTGGGCTACGTTGAGGAGATGGTCGGAGATGCGTTCCACGTCCGTCATCATTTCGCTGTAAAGCACGCCGCCCTCAGCAGTCCAGCTTTTCTGACTCATTCGCTGTACCTGGTTCTGACGGTAGGTATTGGTCAGCTCGTCCATCTCCTGCTCAATGACGTCGATGCGCTGCAGCGGCGAGTCGTCCGCCCCAAAATCCGCAGTGGAGAGGATCTGCAAGCCCTCGAGCAGGTGCTCCCTGATGATGCGCAGCTCACTTTGGGCAGCCTCGGAGAGGTGTATCTCCCTCTCCTCCATGCGGTCCAGATATTCAAAAATGTTCTCCGCGTGGTCGCCGATGCGCTCAATGTCGCCGGTGACGCGGAAGAGCGCGTTTAACTTTTTCGCGTCCTCCGTGGGCATGTCCATATGGGCTGTCTTGGGCATAAAGCGGGCGATCTCCAGGTTGAGGCAGTCCAGGGTATCCTCATTTTTGTCAAAAGCCTCCCGGTTCTTCTCCGTCCGTTCCAGGATGCCGGTCAGAGCGTATTCCACATTGGTCTTGGCCAGGCCCAGCATGGTGGACACCTCCTTGCCCATGTCCGCCAGGCAGATGGATACCGCGCCCACGCTCTGCTTGTTGAGAAAGCGCAGGTGGACAGGCTCCTCATGAACCCGCTCGGGCAGCAGGCGGGTGGAGAGCGCCGCCAGTTTTTTGCCGAAGGGGAAGAGCAGCAGCGTGGTGACAATGTTGAAAATGGTGTGCATATTGGCAATCTGGGAGACCGCGTTGCCCGGGGTGATGGCCTCCACCCACTTGGTGATGGGCAGAAGCATGCACAGCACCGTGAAGAGCAGAGCGCCAAACACGTTGAAGATGATGTGCACAAAAGCAGCCCGCCGCGCGTTGACGCCCGTGCCCAGCGAGGCGAGCAGCGCCGTGATGCAGGTGCCGATGTTCATGCCGAAGAGCACATAGACGGCGTTGTCCAGCCCCAGAACGCCGCTGAGAGCCAGGGCCTGCAGGATGCCGATAGAGGCCGAGGAGCTCTGGATGAGCGCCGTAAAGAGCGTGCCCACCAGCAGGCCCAGCAGGGGATTGGAAAAGGAGGAGAGCAGGTTGATGAAGGCGGGCATGGTGCGCAGAGGCACCATTGCATCGCTCATCATATTCATCCCCAGGAAGAGGATGCCAAAGCCGGCCAGGACGTTTCCCAGGCTGACCAGGGTATGCTTTTTGCCGAACATGGCGATGGCCACGCCTGCAAAGGCAAAAGCCGGGGCCAGGGCGCCCACGTCCAGCGCAATCATCTGGCCTGTGATGGTCGTCCCGATATTGGCGCCCATGATGACGCCAACCGCCTGGGTCAGCGTCATCAGCCCGGAATTGACAAAACCCACCACCATC
>JAHZEH010000230.1 GCA_019421925.1 Clostridia bacterium | reverse complement strand
TCCCCAGGAGATTGTGCAGTACCAGTCCCTGGCTGTGGACACGGTGGCCACCGCCACCATGACCTCCCAGGCCATCCTGGAGGCTGTTGCGGACGCCGTCACCCAGGCGGGCGGCGACGCCGAAGCGCTCAAAGCCGTTGAAATCGCCAGGAAAGAGGCGGGCGAACTGGTCGAGCGCACGGCTGACGTCATCGTCCTGGGCGGCGGCGGCGCGGGCGTGGCTGCGGCCCATGCGGCGGCGGACAACGGCGCTTCCGTCATCGTGGTGGAGAAGACCGCGGCCCTGGGCGGCAACACCATGCGCTCGGGCGGCTACTTCAACGCTGTGTATCCCAAGAACCAGCAGGTCCAGACCATGACTGAGGGCCAGCTCCAGCAGGTGGAGGACTACTGCACCATGGAGCCCAAGGACGAGATGATGAAGGGCTGGCAGGAGAAGCTGTCCCAGGAGTTTGAGGCATACAAGGCCACGGGCGCCACCCACCTGTTCGACTCCATCTACCTGCACATGATCCAGACCTATGCCGACGGCGACTATGTGGGCAACCCCGCCCTCATCCAGTCCATGTGCGAGAAAGCCCCTGAAACCTACGAGTGGATTGAGGGCATGGGCTTTGACTGGAAGGACCAGTCCATCGTCATCGTAGGTTCCCTGTGGCCCAGGGCCAACATGTCCAAGACCTATAAGAGCGGCATCGGCTTCATTGAGGTCATCACCCAGGACGCCGAGGCCAACGGGCTGCCCATTGAGTATGACCTGGAGGTCGCCGCACAGTCCCTGGTGGTAGAGGGCGGCCGGGTGACGGGCGTCGAGGCCGTGGGCAGCGACGGCACCCCCTATGTCTATACCGCCAAACAGGGCGTTGTCCTGGCCACGGGCGGCTTTGGCGCCAATGTGGACATGCGCGTCAAGTACAATTCCATCTGGGCTGACCTTGGCCCCACGGTCCCCACCACCAACAGCCCGGCCATCACCGGCGACGGCATCGTTATGGCCCAGGAGGTGGGCGCCAATCTGGTGGGAATGGACAAGATCCAGCTCCTCATCGCCGATCCGGTGACGGGCGAGACCTCCACCAATGTCGGCGACACCACGAGCATGTATGTCAACCAGGAGGGCCTGCGCTTTGTCAACGAGACCAGCAGGCGCGACGTGCTCTGCGCTGCCACCCTGGAGCAGACGAACGGCATGATGTATATCATCAGCAGCTACCAGAACAGCCGTCTGGATGAGAACTTTGTCAACACCTATGGCATCCATGTGGATGACCTGGTGGCCAAGAAGGCGGTCTATCGGGCCGACACCATCGAAGAGCTGGCCGAACAGATCGGCATGGATCCCGCCGTGCTCCGCAAGACTGTGGACGACTACAACGCCGCGGTTGAGTCCGGCTATGACGAGCTGACCGGAAGGACCATCTTTAACACCACCGCCAAAATTGAGGATCAGGGCCCCTATTTTGCCAACCCCCGCGCTCCCGCTGTGCACCACACCATGGGCGGCGTGGAGGTCGATGTGGAGGCCCGCGTGCTCAGCACCGGCGGCGCCGCCATCCCCGGCCTGTATGCAGCTGGTGAGGTGACCGGCGGTTTCCACGGCGGCAACCGCCTGGGCGGAAACGCCGTCTCCGAGTGCATTACCACCGGACGCCTGGCGGGCGCGAGCGCCGCAGCAGGCAAATAAAAAACTGAACAGAGCCAGATGAGGCAGGGCCCGTCCGGAGCAGGCGAAAAGAATTCGCCGGCCCGGGCGGGCCCCTTTTTAGGGGGGCGGGGCAGCCGCCGGCCGCGGCTTTCCCGGCGCGCTGGAGGATGCTCCCGCCAATGCGGGCGTGGCTAGGGAGGATTTCAGCGCACCCATCCCCGCTGTTCAGCGGGAGGACGCCGCGGCCCAGCTCGTCATTGCGGGCGCCGGTCCGGTCTGGATATCATTGTGGTGGAGCAGCTGGGAATTGCAGGGGGATCCTCCGCTTATGCTGGCTTCGACCGGTTGAGGCGCCATCCCCCAGAAGGCCCTGGGGCTCCAGAACACCGATGAACAGGTTCCGGCCCGCCTTTAGGCGGCCTGGTGCTCGAACCCCCGGTGCGCGGCGAGGCAGCCATCCAGATCGTGGAGGATGAAGGCGCTTCCGCCATCGGCTGGCTGACCGGCCTGGGCGCGGGCTTCTGCAGCGCCGCCCGCGCGCAGGATAGGGGGGATAAAAAAGGGTATCCTAAGAGGAAGCACCGGTGGGGCATCTGTGTATCCGCCGGGCAGTTTTGAGGAAACGAGGTATTGCCCTATGAGAGAGAGACGGTTGTCCCTGATGGTATTGTTAATGCTGTGTATTCCCCTGCTGCCCAGAAATACTGTGGCCATGCGGGACGGGGATGTTCATACGGCGGTGGTCTTGGGAGACTCCGGAGAGGGCGCGCCCGTTGGGACGCCCCTGCCGGGCCAGCCTGCGGCCGGGACCGGCGAAAACAACGCCCCTGTATGGATGATGGCCGGGGTATCTGCGGTGGCGGTAGCGGCGGCCGGTTTCATTGGGGGGCGTAAAAAAGAGTAGCGGAAACAGCGGAAGGGACAGCCCATGCGGGCCGTCCCTTCCGCATGCCCGGGTAGAGCGGCGTTTATTCAGGGGAGGGCCGGAGGGGTCCTCCGGCGGACAGCTCTGAACGTCCCTCTGTGGACCGAAGCCGGACAGGGGACCGGCAGCCCCTGCCAAACATGGCTTTTTGCCGTTTTGATCCATATTCGGGTGATGCGGGGGAAAGCTGTCGAACAGGCTGCGTTATAAAGATGCGCCCCGCGCTGGGGAGGCGCGGGGCGCGGTTTGGGCACCTGCGGAGGACCGGAGGGGATAGCCTCGTCAGGCGATGCCCAAATAGGTTTTCTGGATGGTATCGTTGGCGGCCAGCTCAGCGGAGGGACCGGAGAGCTCAATATGGCCGGTCTCCAGGACATATGCCCGGTGGGAGAGCTCCAGCGCCAGATTGGCGTTCTGCTCCACCAGAAGGATGGCAATGCCGGAGTTGGCAATCTCGGTGATGGTGTCGGCGATTTTTTCAACGATGAGGGGGGCGATGCCCAGAGAGGGCTCATCCAGCAGGAGCAGCTTGGGGTCGGCCATAAGGGCGCGTCCGATGGCCAGCATCTGCTGTTCGCCGCCCGAGAGGGTACCGCCGTTCTGCTTGATCCTCTCCTGGAGGATGGGGAAAAGGGACAGGGCCTTGTCATAGTTCCGTTTGATGGTGGCTTTGTCCTTTTGGGTATAGGCTCCCATCATGAGGTTCTCATGCACAGTCAGTTTGGGGAAGATGTGCCGCCCCTCAGGCACGTGGGTCACGCCCAGTGCGGCGATCTTGTGGGCGGACAGGCCGAGGAGGGACTTACCGTCCCAGGTGATGGAGCCGGAGACCGGCTTGACCATGCCCGAGATAGAGCGGAGCGTGGTGGTCTTGCCCGCGCCGTTGTTGCCCACAAGCGCCACGACCTCATGCTCGCCCAGCGTCAGGGAGACGTTTTCCAGCGCCACGACGCTGCCGTATTTGACGGTCAGATTGTTGATTTCAAGCATGGGCTCTCCTCCCTTCCCTGCGGACGCCGAGATAGGCCTCGATGACCAGCGGATCGTTCTGAATCTCCTCAGGGGTACCCTGGGCAATTGTGGAGCCCTGGTTGAGCACCGTGATGGAGCGGCTGATGTTCATAACAAAGCGCATATCGTGCTCGATGAGCAGCACTGTACGCCCCAGTTTCTGGTTGATGTCCTGGATGAGAACGGCCAGGGCGGCTTTCTCTGCCGTGTTCATGCCCGCGCAGGGCTCGTCCAGCAGGAGCAGCTCGGCGCCGGTGGCCAGGGTGCGCGCGATTTCCAGCTTGCGCTGGTGGCCGTACGGCAGATTCTTGGGATATTCTCCCGCCAGATGGTCGATGCCCACGAACCGCAGGATCTCCATGGCGTCCTCCTCGCTCTGGGCCTCCTCCTTTTTGAAGGTGGGGGTCTTGAGGATGGCGGAGAAGAAGTTCTGCTTGAGCTTGTCGTGGTGGCCCAGGCGGACGTTCTCCAGCACCGTCATCTCGGGGAGCAGGCGGATATTCTGGAAGGTGCGGCTGATGCCCATGGG
>JAHZEH010000229.1 GCA_019421925.1 Clostridia bacterium | reverse complement strand
GCGATTAGCAGATTCAGGATGTGCTCTCAGGCATGGACGACCCCGATTGCGCCTGCGACGCCCTGGTGGATCTGGCGCTCACTGGAGGCGGCCGGGACAACATCACCGTGGCGATCGCCTGCCGGCCCAGAGCTGGAGGTGACGGGCGATGAACGAGATCAGCACGGGGACGGTCATCGGCAGGAAGTACCGGGTGCTCGGCCTGATCGGATCGGGCGGCATGGCCAATGTTTACAAGGCCGTCAACAACGCCAACCACAAGATCGTCGCAATCAAGGTGCTCAAGGACGAATATGCCAGCGACGCGGAGTTCCGCAGGCGCTTCAACAGCGAGGCTCAGGCTGTTCTGAATCTCTCCCACGACAACATCGTCAAGTCCATGGACGTGGGGGAGGAGGACGGCATCAACTATATTGTACTGGAGTATGTCGAGGGGCGCACCCTCAAACAGGTCATCCGGGAGGAGGCCCCTCTGGACGACAAACGCATTATCAGCATCGCCACCCAGCTCTGCGACGGGCTGGCCCACGCCCATGAGCGCAATATCATCCATCGGGACGTCAAGCCCCAGAATGTCATCATCAACGAGCGGGGGCGGGCCAAGATCGCCGACTTCGGCATCGCCCGTTTTACTGATGCCTCCACGCTGACCTTTACGGGGGATAAAGTCCTGGGCTCGGTCCACTATGTATCCCCTGAGCAGGCCAGAGGGGAGAGAGTCAGTGCAAGCAGCGACATCTACTCCCTGGGCGTGGTCATGTATGAGATGGCCACGGGCCAGGTACCTTTTGATTCGGATAATACGGTCTCTGTGGCCATTAAGCACCTGGAGGAGGAGATGCCCTCCCCCAGGGATAAGAACCCCAATCTGTCTGTGGCCCTCTCGGCCATCATCCTCAAGGCAACGGCAAAAAATCCGGAGGAGCGCTACGCCAGTATGCGGGATTTGCGCAGGGACCTGCTGAGGGCCGTGCGGGAACCCAACCGGGAGTTTGTCATACGGGAGGCCAAACCACCCAGGGAAGGGGAGGCCAAACAGCCCAACCGCTTCAACAGCTCCAAGGCAAATACGATGAAATTGGGCATTATCGTGGTGGTGGTGTTGGGGCTGCTCCTCTCTATCGTCTTTATCGGACGCTCCATCTTAAACAACGCCTCCAGCGGAGAGGTGCGCTTTGTGCCCACGCTGACGGGCAAGACGGAGCAGGAGGCCCGGGATGCGGCCCAGCGCATGGGGTTCAAGATATCTATCCGCAGCAGAGTCTCGGCGGGGGACCTGCGGGAGGGGATCATCTTCAACCAGGAGCCCAAAGCGGGCAACCAGGGCAGGGAGGGCGACACGATCTACATCGACGTCAGCGCCGGGCCCGCTACCTTTGAAACGCCCGACGTCACGGACCTGACTTTTGAGGACGCTGAGCAGCTCATCCTGGAGTGGGATTTGGAGGTGGGCAACATCGAGTATGTGGACAGCGATCTGCCGCAGGGATATGTGGTGCGTCAATCCCCGGCGGTGGGGACGGAGGTGGTCGCCGGGGACTCCGTGGACATCTGGGTCAGCGGCGAGGACACCCAGCGCCTGACCGTGCCCTCCATGACCGATTTCACCCTCGACGTGGCCCTGTCCTCCGCCCAGGCGGCGGGTTTCACAAGAATCCTGGTCCGGCAGACCGGGGAGGAGGGCGCGCAGGCCGGCATGGTGCTGCGGCAGACGCCCAAGAGCAGCGAATATGTGCTCCAGGATACTGCCATTGAACTATGGGTGGGCAGCCTCTCCAATCAGCGGTATTCAGCTGAGACAGCCTATAATGTGGAGACCGCGCTGGACGAGAGCGCACTTATGATTACGCTGCGGGAGGCGGGCGTGGAGTATGTTCTCTATGAGGAGACAGTCCAGGCGGGACCCCACACAATTCCTCTCACGGTGACCTCCCAGGAAGGCGGCGAGGGGGAGATCGTCATCTATGTGGACGGCGTGGAGATCCGCCGGGAGACAGTGACCTTCGCGCGTAGAAAATGAAAGGGACTGCGGTGGGAGAACTGAGAGGCAGAATTGTCAAGGGCGTCGGCGGGTTCTATTATGTCAATGCCGGCGGAACGCTGTATGAGTGCAAGGCGCGCGGAAAATTCCGCGTGGAAAACATGACCCCCATGGTGGGGGACGAGGTGCTCTTTGCGCCGGAAGAGGGGAAACCCAAGGGGTATCTCTCGGAGATACTCCCCCGCAAAAACGCCATGCTCCGTCCCCCTGTCTCCAACGTGGACCAGTTTGTGCTGGTGCTGTCGGCTTCCGTGCCCAGGGCGGACTTCCTGCTGGCCGACAAGCTCCTTGTCCAGGCGGAGCGGGAGAAGGTCCTCCCCCTGGTCTGTATCAACAAATGCGACGAGGCGGACGAGGAGCTGCTCGGCCAGATCAGGAACGACTACGGGAGCAGGGAGATGGGCTTTCTGATGGTCTCGGCCCGGACGGGCGAGGGGCTTCCGCAGCTCAAGGAGCGGCTTTCCGGCAAACTGAGCTGCTTTGCCGGCCAGTCCGCTGTGGGAAAGTCCTCGCTGCTCAATGCCCTGGATGCCCATTTGAATCTGGAGACGGGGGGATTGAGCCGCAAGACTGAGCGGGGAAGGCATACCACCCGCCACGCTGAACTCCTGACCGTCGGGGAGGGCTTTGCACTGGATACTCCGGGGTTTTCCCTGCTGGAGCTGGACGGCATGGAGCCGGAGGAGCTGTGCGCCTTTTATCCGGAGATGCGGGCGGTGGAGAGCCCGTGCCGCTTTCCCCACTGCCTGCACGCCAGCGAACCGGATTGCGCCGTCAAAGCGGCCCTGGCCCGGGGGGAGATCCCCCAAGGACGTTATGAGCGTTATTTGCTGTTGCTTGAAGAATTAAAAGAGAAGAGGAAACGGAAATATGACTAAAGTTGCGCCTTCTTTGCTGTCCGCGGATTTTGCAAAAATGGGGGAGGAGAGCGCCCGCTTTGCGCAGATGGGCGCCGATTATGTCCACTTTGATGTGATGGACGGCTCCTATGTCCCGGCGATTACCTTTGGGGCGGGCATGCTCCAGGCCATCCGGCCCCATACGGAACTGCCCCTGGACGTGCATCTGATGGTGATGGAGCCCGAGCGGCATGTGGAGGCTTTTGCAAAGGCCGGGGCCGATCTGATCACCTTCCATCCGGAGACCTGCAAGCATCCCCATAACCTGCTCCAGGTCCTGCATAAGCTGGGGGTTAAAGCCGGGGTGGTGCTCGACCCCTCCGTGCCGGTGTGCCAGGTGGAGTATCTTCTCGATCTGTGCGATATTGTACTGGTCATGTCGGTCAATCCGGGCGCAGGCGGGCAGAAATTCATCCCCTCCGCCCTGGATAAGGTCAGAAAGCTGGCAGGACTGAGGGAGCAGATGGGTTATTCCTATGAAATTGAGATCGACGGGGGCATCAACGGGAGCACCTGCCGCCTGGCTGTAGAGGCGGGCGTGGATGTGCTGGTTGCGGGCAGCGCGGTCTTTGGCGCAAGCGACCCCGCCCATATGGTGAGCGTACTGAAAGGAGAGGCACAATGAGAGCTGTTATCCTCTGCAACGGAGAGAGGCCGAGCGACGGGCTGCTGCGCAGCGTTGTCGAGGGCGCGGACCTCGTGGCCTGTACGGATGGAGCCGCCCTTTGGGCCCTGGAGAAGGGGATTTCTGTCCAGCTCTTTGTGGGAGACATGGACTCCCTGGAGGACAGGAGCGTGCTTGACCGCCTGGACTGCGAGAAGGAGCTTTATCAGCCGGAGAAGGATATGACGGATGGGGAGATCGCCGCCCGTAAGGTTGCCCGCATGGGGGCGGATGAGATCATCCTGCTGGGGGCTACGGGGAGGAGGCTGGACCACACACTGGGAAATCTCGGCGTCCTGGTGGCCTGCAAACAGATGGGGGTCAACGCCATCCTGCTGGATGACATGCAGGAGATCCATGTGACCTGTACCCGCCTGGAACTGGCCGGGAAGAAGGGGGATATCCTTTCCATCATTCCCCTGGGGGTGAACGCCCGGGTCCACATGACCAGGGGCCTGCAATATCAGTTGGTGGGCCACAGTCTGGAGCTGGGCAGCACCCTTGGGGTGAGCAATGTATTTGAGG
>JAHZEH010000228.1 GCA_019421925.1 Clostridia bacterium | reverse complement strand
CGTTCATACCTTGACCAACGCCAGTATAGGTACCGGGTGTATAAACACCTGATTCAATTTCTGGCGTGACAGCCGGTGAAGGCGTAGCAGGCGCGTCGGTGTTTGTGGGCGTGGCAGGCGCATTGCAACCAACAGCGGCCGACACAAGCATCAGACACATAATTAACGCAAGAACTCTTCTCATAAACAATCCCTCCAATTTAAATACGAATTAATCATACTCAAGTATGATTAATCTATATTCTATCCTCGCGGCAAGTGCCTGTCAATAGCAAACGATAAAGCGATAATATTTTTTCAATTCCGACAAGAAACTCGTTGAGATGGATGTTTGCCAGCAAAGGCAATAGCGGCCCGCCCTGCGTCGAACCTTCCTCTGTTCTGTAGACTACGCCGTTTTCCATGACGCCGCTTTTCAGATAACTCTTCATGAGCTCTGTTACTCACCTGTCGCGGATTTGTTTTCGCAGAAGATTCATGAGCAATTCGAGACTCAAGATGTCGAAGTATTTGGACAGGTCTACTTCTGCCGCACTGGCACCCGCCCCGTCTCCCTTCAAAATATTCAGAGGACCCCCTCCTGTCCTCGTCCCTGCGCCAAGAACCCCCTGCCTCAGCAGGGGGTTCCCTCGAAGTTTCCTTATTCTGCGCTGGCGGCAGTTCTTCCGGCAATCCTGCCAAAGACCTGCGTATCCGCTACAGCGTTGCCGCCCAGGCGGTTTGTTCCGTGAATTCCGCCAGTGACCTCGCCTGCGGCAAACAGACCCTCAATGACCTCGCCCTCTGTGTTATACACATGGCACTGTTCATCAATCTTGAGGCCGCCCATGGTGTGATGCACCGTGGGGACGCGCTTGGAGGCATAGTAGGGCGGGGTGTTGATGGGGCCGGAGAATACTGTGCGGCCAAACTCCTCGTCCACGCCGGTCTCGGCGGCATGGTTGAATTTTTCCATGGTCTCCGCCAGCACCTCGGGGTCAATGTCCATCTGCACGGCCAGCTCCTCAAAGGTATCCGCCGTGACGATTTTCCCGTCTTTGATGAGCTGTTCCACCAGGGCTTCCCGGCCGCTGATCCTGTCATTTGCCGCATCCTGGATGGTCCACATAAAACCGCCGGTCTGCTCGAAGAGAGCGTTGCACATCACGTCGCGCCGCTCATCCTCAGCCACGAACCGCTTGCCCTCCTTGTTGATATAGACCATATAGGAGGCTGCGCCGGAGAGCCAGCCGTTGGTGGACCCGTCTGTGGGGTCGCCCAGAGGAAGAAGCTGGATGTGTTCCATCCCCACCGTCTGCGCACCAATCGCCGTGGCCATGCGGATGCCGTCGCCCTTGGCTGCCGGGCTATTGCTGGTCCCTACGCTGTCGGGCAGGTTGGGGATATACTGCTTGACCATCTCCCGGTTGGCGCTGAAACCGCCCGTGGCCAGGATTACGCCCTTGTTGGCCCGGACCGTCACATTCGTGCCGTCATCCATAATTCCCTTGACGCCTACCACCGCGCCACTTTCCACGATCAGTTCCTTGCCCGCCGTATTCATGAGGAACTGTACGCCGTACTGATCCCTGGCGGCGGCGGACAGCACGTTGATATAGCCGGAGCCGCGTGGTTCCACTGTCTCAAGTCCCCGGGGCCACAGGGCGCCCGCCAGCATGATCATCTTCTCTTTAAACCCCATGCCGTAGCCCTTGAGCCAATCCACCGTGTCCGGTGCATTCTGGCACAGGGCCAGGATCAGCGCCAAATCGCCCGCATAGTCGCCGCCTTTGTAGGTCTGGAGGGCGTGGAACTCGGGGGTGTCAAACTGATACGTTGCGCCGGAGGCCACATAGGCGTCCGCATCCTCCTTGACCTGCTCCTGAAGCTGCTTATGAAGCTCATTCTGGGGCTCCTCAGCGCAGATGGCATATACTGTATCCATGGAGCCGATCATCTCCTGCTGCGACTGCTGCGCCGCGTAGGCCACGTTGAGCCCGCCGCCGGACGCCTTGGTATTGCCGCCCAGGGAGGCGGTCTCCTCCAGCACGATGACGGAGGCGCCTGCTTCGCCCGCAGCCGCGGCCGCGGCTACGCCGCTTCCGCCACCGCCCACAATCACCACATCGGCGGTCAGTTCCATATCCTCCCCCGCCACTTTTTCAATTGGGACATACAGAGCCTCCGCCGTGGCTCCCGCGCCCAGCAGTGCGTTCTCAACCGCAGCCACAATGCCCTTGCTGGTGTTGGTGGCGCCGGCCACTGTATCCACCGCCAGGGACTGGGCCTCCACAATGGAGGCGGGCATGAGCTCCAGCGCCGCGTCGGCGATGCCCGCCGTCTCGACGTTCTTTGTCACTTCCACCGAGAGGATGTTATTCTCATCCACCGAAACCCTGACCTGAATGGGGCCGTTGTTGCCCGAAGCCTCCCCCTCGTATTCCCCCGGCAGGAATTTCCCGCCGGCAGGCTGTTCGCTCGGTTGCACAGGTTGTTCGGACACGGCCGGGCTCTCGGTTGCCGCCGGAACGGCCGAGGGGGCCGCGCAGGCCGCTGCGCTCAGCGCCATAGCGCCGCACAACAGCGGGCCTTGTTGCACTTGGAGAATAAACCCTACTACCTTTGTAAGGTCAAGGATTTGTTTGATATTTCTTTTACCGCCCCTCCGTCACCGGCAGGGAGAGCTTCTGCAGCCTCCTGGCATACCCCTTAACCCGGCCCGTGATGATGGAGACGCCGCGCGCGTCGTCCCCGATCTCCAGGCCCCTCTCCCTGGCCTGGCGCAGCAGCGGCTCGAAGTGTTCTGCGCCGACCCGCTCCCCTTCCCGGAGCTCCACCACCCTGCACAGACACCTGCAAGCCTCCTTGATCCTCACGCCCTCCATTCTGTCCAGCCCCAGCTCCCTTGCCTGCTGCAGCTGGCAATAAAACCCCCAGACAATGGCGCACTCCCCCCGCTGGAGCAGTTCCCGCTCAAAAAAAGCGGCATGGTATACTACCGGCGTATGGCTTAGCCAAGCATGGACCGTCTCCCCAAGGCCCCTGCTCCTGGAAAACACATCGTCCCACTGATGGAGCACAACTGCGGCGGCCTCCTGTTCCTCCTCATAGCAGTTCCCCACCTTGGTTCCGAATTCTTCATACTGTCCCTCCAGGCGCTCCACAGCCTCCAGCACCATCTGTTTCCACCGGATCTCCCGGCGCAGCTCCTCGCACTTGCGCAGGAGAAGTTCCCGCTTCCCTTCGCTCCCCTCCCTGTCGATCAGGTCGCAGATCTCCGCACTGCTCATGCCCATCTGCCGGTACATCTTGCACAGCATCAGATGATTGATCTGCACCGGATCATAGTAGCGGTACCCTGTCTCCGGGTCCTTCCAGGGCACGACAATCCCACAGCGCTCATAGTAGCGCAGCGTCTCGCGGGCCAGGCCCAGGATTCTCGACACATCCCCAATCAAATACCTTCTCGCCAATGAAACGTCCCCCTTTCCCTTGTTACGCCCTATTGTAGCGGTTAAGGCGCTGGGATACAAGCTGCAATGAAACGCGTGGGCCTCCTTCCTGCGAAAAAGGCCGGATGATTCCCGCGGCGCCTCCCAAACCGTGCAGAGCGTTGCCCCGGATATCGCCGGTCCCTTCAGCCGGGGCATGCCAGGCTCGCCATTCATGCTGGTTCCATGGGACATCGTTCCTCCCAAACCGTGATGGCCGGAGGCGAAGCGAAGTCTGCGCAGGAAAATGGGGCATTCCTGCCAAACGCAAACCGTCCCCGAGGGCATGCCTTTCCCCTCGGGGGCGCCGGGGCTCTCCCCGGCGCCCCCATCTCCACAGTCCGTCCAGGGGACTCACGGAATTGCCCCTGGGATAAAATCCCCCTTGCTTATGACGCAGCGTCATGTATTAAACTATTGCCGAGGTGATTTCATGGCTGACAAAAAACTGCTGTCCGTGGGCGAGCTGGCCCAACAGATGAACGTGGCCGTCCGCACGCTGCAATACTATGACAGGGAGGGCCTGCTCAAACCCTCCGCCCTGAGTGTGGGAGGGCGCAGGCTGTACTCCTCCAGGGACGTGATCAGGCTGCACCAGATCCTCTCCCTCAAATATCTGGGGTTTTCCCTGGAGGAGATCAAAAACAAGGTGTTGACGCTCGATACTCCCGAGGAGATGGCCGCGGCGCTGG
>JAHZEH010000227.1:516-4202 GCA_019421925.1 Clostridia bacterium | reverse complement strand
CGTGGATTCCAGCGCCGCTATTTTGGTGGATGCGGCAACGGGCCAAGTTATTTTTGAAAAGAACTCGCAGGAAGCTTACGATGTGGCAGGCATGGCCAAAATCCTGTCGGCCCTCGTTGTTGCCCAAGCCCTGGAGCAGGGAGAGATCACCCTGGAACAGCAGGTGCAGATCAGCCAGACTGCCTCGCGCACCGGGGGTATGAGCGCCTTTTTGACAAGCGGTGCGAGTTATCCCGTTTCCGACTTGTACAAAACCATGATGATGATCTCCGCAAACGATGCGACCATCGCCCTCGCGGAAGCCATCAGCGGCTCAGAGGAGGCATTTGTGGCCCGCATGCAGAAAAAGGCTGCGGAATTGGGCGCCTCCCCGGTACTGGTTAACGCCACCGGCCATAAGGCGGCCGGCCAAAAGATGAGCGCCCAGGACGCTGCAAAAATCGCCTGCGCCCTGGTCAAATATCCCTCTGCCCTGGAGCGCAGCGCCGTCTATATGGACTATCTCACCCATGCGGAGGGCCGGGAGACCGAACTGGTCAACCCCAACCGCCTTGTGCGCTTCTATGAGGGCTGCGACGGTATTGCCACCGGTTCCAACAGCGAAAGCGGTTACAGCGGCGCCTTTACGGCCCTGCGGGGAAGCGACCGCTATATTGCCGTTGTCATCGGCGCGCGCAACGCCAACCAGCGCTCGGAGATCGCTCAGAAGCTCCTGGACTACGCTTTTGCCAACTTCCGTTCGGTCATCGTGATGGAGAAGGGCAAAGGGGTGGCGAAGGACGTGCCCGTTTCAGGCGGCATGAAAAAAACGGTGCACGGCGTGGCCGGGGAGAGCTTTTCCATGCTACTGGCCAAGACTGCAGAGGAGAACCTCGAAAAGGAGGTTGTACTCTTTGAGGAGATCGAGGCCCCCCTGGAGGAGGGCCAGCAGATCGGAGAACTCATCATCAAGAGCGGCGGTGCGGAGATCGCACGCATCCCTGTGGTTGCCAGCGAAGCGGTAGCCAAGGCCTCCATCGGCACGGGGTTCCGCCTGATTATGCTGGATTGGCTCAGACGCTGACAAACCATAAACGCATTGAGCATTGAGGGCGCGGTTATCCGCGCCTTTCCCTGTGCCATCCGATCGCAGGGACCAAAAATAAACTGCATGAAATATCCTGATTTTTGGGGTCTGATTTCTGAAATCCTAAAAAAACACCCCATAAAAAGGGGGATTCGCTCCTTCTTTTGGTTGCATAGATATCCCGGAGATGTTAAAATTCATGCTGTCACACTCTTGATTTATATTCATCAGAAGGATGCGTGAAAGATATGAGATATTGGGAAAATCCGTCGACCAACGAACAGGGGAATTTTGTCTTTGGGGGCTGCGACACTGTGGCCCTCGCAAGGGAATATGGCACGCCCCTCTACGTAATGGACGAACAGCGAATTCGTTCGATCTGCCGGGGCTTTCAAAAAACGCTTGAGGATAAGGGCGTAGAGGGCATGGTTCTCTACGCCAGCAAGGCTTTTTCCACCAAGGCCATCTATAAAATCGTGCATGAGGAGGGTCTGGGCGCGGATGTTGTCTCCGGCGGTGAACTTTACACCGCTCTTGCCGCTGGTTTCCCACCTGAAAAAATCTATCTGCACGGAAACAACAAAACGCCTGCGGAGATCGAAATGGCCATCGACGCGGACATTGCCCGCATCGTCATCGACAGCCATGAGGAGATTCGCCTCATTGCCGCCATCGCCAAAGAGAAAGGCAAAACCGTCCCCGTTTCCCTGCGGGTTAAACCCGGCATTGAGGCCCACACCCATGAATACATTATGACGGGTACGGACGACAGCAAATTCGGCCTGGGCATCTATGACGGGGAGGCCCTGGACGCGGTGGAGGAGATTCTGCGCTGCCCTGCACTCTCCCTCATTGGCCTGCACAGCCACATCGGCTCTCAGATCTTTGAACTGGAGCCCTTTGTCATCGCTACCGAGCGCCTGACCGACTTCCTCGTAACTGTCCGCAACCGCTTTGGCGCGACCTTGAGCGAGATCAATTTCGGAGGCGGCTTTGGCATCAGCTATACCGATGAGGACGCCGCAATCCAGCCCTATGCCTATGTCTCGGCTATGATCGACAATCTCAGGGAGCAGTGCGCTGCCAAGGATCTGCCCATGATGCGCTTTGTCATCGAGCCAGGCCGCTCCATCGTCGGGGACGCAGGCGTCACCCTGTACACGGTCGGCACTGTCAAACACATTCCGGACATCCGCACCTATGTGAGTGTGGACGGCGGTATGACAGACAATCCCCGCTTTGCGCTCTATCAGTCCAAGTACACAGCGCTGTTGGCCAACAAACCCCTGGCCCCTAAAAGCGAGACAGTCACCGTGGCCGGCAGGTGCTGCGAATCGGGGGATAAGCTCATCCTGGACGCCAAACTTCCCCCCTGCGAGGCGGGCGACACGCTGTGTGTGTTCTCCACTGGCGCATATAATTACTCCATGGCCTCCAACTATAACAGGCTGCCCATCCCCGCCGTGGTGCTGGCAAACAATGGAGAGGCCGGCCTGATGGTGGCGCGGCAGACCTGGGATCAGCTCCTTGAGAACGACCGGATCCCTTCCTGGCTGAAATAACCAGAATCGATTCCTGATCATGTTGATGCCGGGACGGCGCGGACAACCGCGCCGTCCTTTTGAATCCCTACGTTGTATGTTTCAGGCAATTTTGTTGCGCAAGACTTCTCGATTGGCTTATAATGAGCATATTGCTATCCTGAAAGGAAGAAACAAATGCTTCGTTCACTCTTCAGCGATCCGATCGCCCTGGTTTACCGCCTCATTGCGGTTGTCGTGGCTCTCTCCTTCCATGAGTGGGGACACGCCTACGCCGCCAATAAACTGGGCGATCCCACCGCCCGGATGATGGGGCGCATGACCATCAACCCATTCAAGCATCTGGACCCCATCGGTTTCATCTGCATGGTGCTGGTGGGCTTCGGCTGGGCTAAACCGGTTCCCATCAACCCCAATAACTTCAAAAAACCCCGCAGGGATGAGATTATTGTCTCCCTGGCCGGCGTTGGCACCAATTTTTTAATGGCCGCCGCCGTCATGTGCGTCTATATGGCCGTTGGCACCTTCACCTCCTTCTACAGTCCCGGGATTGCGGCCTTTATCTCCGATTTCTATTTTATCAATCTCGGCCTGCTGGTCTTTAACCTTATTCCCGTCCCGCCGCTGGACGGCTATCAGTTTGCCAAGAATCTGCTCATCCGCAAGGTGAGCCCCAACTTCTTCTGGAACGTGGAGCGCTACGGCAGCCTGATTCTGATGGTACTGCTGCTCAGCGGCGCTGTCAGCTCCATTATGACCTATCTGGTCAACGGCATCTGGGGAGGGATGAGCTGGTTCTTCCTGCAGATATTCAGCCTGTTTTAAGGGAACACCGCCATGTATCATGTGAGCCTCGCGCAGTTCGACGGCCCCCTGGACCTGCTGCTGCATCTCATCGAAAAATCGGAGATGGACATCCGGGAGATCCAGATCAGCGAAATTACCGCTCAATACCTCGCGTATATGGAGGAGGCGGGCAGCCTTGACCCGGAAACGGCCAGCGAATTTCTCGCCATGGCCGCAACGCTGCTCTATATCAAATCCCGCTCCCTGCTGCCCAGGCCTCTGCCCGCGAATCC
>JAHZEH010000227.1:0-506 GCA_019421925.1 Clostridia bacterium | reverse complement strand
GCGCTTTTACGCCAGATTCGGGAGTACAAAGCCTTTAAGGAGGCGGGCGAGCAGTTACAGGCGCTTGAGGAACGCGCGCGGGCCCTCCACTGGCGCCTGCCCGAGGAATATCCGCTGCCGCCGCCCCAGATCAACATTGTGGGCGTTTCGGTAGAGGACCTCTTCGAGGCCTTCGCCGGAGTGCTGATGAAGGCGGAGCAGAAGCCGGAAACAGACAGTCGCCGGGAGGTCCAGGCCGACGAATACATGATCGGCGAGCAGATGGAGCGCATCGAATCCCTGTTGTGCCGCAGGGGGAGGTTCCGCTTTTCGGAGCTGTTCTCCCCAAAGGCGTCGCGTATAGAGCTGGTTGTAACGTTTATGGCCCTTCTGGAGCTGCTCAGCTGCGGCAGGGCCTGCGTCAGCCAGAAGACCACGTACGGCGAGATCACCATTGAGCGAAGAGACCTGCTGAGAGAGTAAAGGGGGAGAAATATGTCGGAGCTTCAGGGAGCCGTGGAGGCGCT
>JAHZEH010000226.1:2275-4216 GCA_019421925.1 Clostridia bacterium | reverse complement strand
CTACGATAGCCCCATCCACGCTGACAGCGGCGTACTGCCCCTGGCCCTGCGCCTCGATGACCTCCTCCTGGGGGGCCGTATCGTCCTCCTCGGGCAGGGCCCCCTGTAAAACCGGGCCCTCCTCCACCTGGACGGCAGAGAAGGAGACGCTCTCGAGCGGCGCCAGCACCGGGGCTGACACTACAGTCTCATCCACCCTGTCCTCCGGAGTAAGCAGGATGGACTCCCCAATGCCGAACTGCACATACTCACTCTCATAGTCGGCCAAGGAGGTCTGAACGCCCCCGCTGAGCGTCACGGCCCGGTAAGCCCCGTCGATATAGTCCACCGATACCACAGGGGACTGGAGGGACTGAGTGCTGGCCGCAACCGGACCGGCCAATTCCTTCCGCAGGAGAAGGAAGGCGCCCGCCGCCCCGGCGCACAGAGCGATGCAGAGCAGCGCTTTGCAAACGGCTCTGCCCCTGCCCCGCCTCTTCTTAACATTCGCCATGCCCCGCTCCTTCTTCTCCCTATCGTTTTCCCTCTTTCATCAGCGCCCCAGGGCGCTCTTGATGATCTCGCCGTCCTCGAAACAGGCGGCAAACGCCTCCACGCCCCCTCTCAGTCCGGCATGATCCCTGCAATACTGCACAAGGGCCGGGTCAAACCGGGAGCTGCCCACCGAGAGGCGCAGGCTGTTAATGCGCTTCGCCCCTTCCGCCTCCGCGGCAGTCTGGGCATAGGCGCTCCCTTTGTTCTGAAGGTATGCGGCGGCCAGATACTGGGCCATGGGGATATGCAGCGCCTGCTCGTCCGCAAAGCCCGCCCCCACCGAGCAACCCAGCCACTGCCGGGCAATGGCCAGGGCAATCTGGTACTCCAGCACGTCGGTCTTGCCCTGCACAACGCTTCCGTCCAGCAGAATCAGCCCGTCCTGCACCACAGCCTCCTCGGACAGGTTGGCCTGGACAATCTCCAGGGTGTTGCCGGGATAATCCCCCAGGATGGGGGTGTAATAGTTCAAAATATCCACTGCCCTGCCCGCCATGAGGTTGGCCTTCTCGTTATAGGCCGAGTAGGCCGTCACCGTGACAGACTCAGTCTGTTGGGTGGTCATACGGGAGTGGCTGGTGGTGGCAAAGGCAAAATTACGGGCGCTGCGGGCCCGAATTGTGTATACCCGCATCTCTCCGACGTCCACAGTCGACTCCACATCGCCTGTGGCGGCAAAGCCCAGCTTGGAATCCACCCGCACCACGCATTCATAGTCCGCAGACTCGTTGAACCAGGGGTTCCCCGTCTTGGCGATATCCGTAAGAAGCCACTTGGAGCCGTCATACTGGGCGGGCTGCAGATAGAACCAGCTGTTCTGGGAACCCGTGGCGCTGTAGCTGAGGGGGAAGAACCCCTTGGGCACGTCCATCTTCCAGGCAAAAAGGAAGGTGGCGCTCTCGCCCGGCTCCAGGCTCTCGGGCATCTGGGCCCGCAGCGTGGTGCTGTACTTGCCGTCCATTGTATAGGTCAGGGGCTCGGCGCCCAGCATGGCCCTCGTAAACTTGACCCCCTCGAAATTGGCCCCCTGGGGAAACGCCTTGGCGCTGTTGCCGATAGGCAGGTCGCCGTCGTCCTTCAGGGCGTTGGGGAAGATGCGGAATACCACCTCGCTGAGCGCCTTCCCGCTGTCGTTGCGCCAGGTGACCTCCTCGATGCAGGAGAGGGTATTGTTCTCGCTATCCAGGTCTACTTCCATTCGGATGATAGTCCGCTCCCCCGTAAAGGCCGTATTCTCATTCAGGTCAGGCGTTACGGCTGCGGGGGGCGGCGTGGGCGCGGGCGTAGGGGTGGCCAGCGCAGCCACAGTGGGCGTGGGCTGGACGGTCCCGTCCCCCCCCTGACGGCCCTGCAAAGCCCGCACGCCAAAAAATACCAGCGCAGCGAGCGCCCCGAGAGCGAGCACCG
>JAHZEH010000226.1:0-2265 GCA_019421925.1 Clostridia bacterium | reverse complement strand
TCAGAACGATGTTTCGAATGTTGGCCTTTCGCCTTCGGCTATAATATCTTTTTCTCATAGGAATTTCATTCGCTCCTGTTGTTTGATTGGGAGGGCCGCGGCCTGCCCCGGGAAGGGGATCGCCGGCCTGTCCTTATGTTCCGCATTGCAGCCGCGCCCGTGGCCGCTTCCGCTGCTCCATTCGCAGCCCACACGCCTGCCCGCCGGATGGTTTGTCCTGAGTACGAAACCCAACTGCTGGCGCGGCCTTCGCTCTCTGTTCCCCGCGTACCGCAGGGGCCCTTTGCTTCCTCCACGCGCGTCTGCGTGGACGCCGCTCGCTCCCGCTTCGCCGCCTTCCCGCAAACTTCGCTTCCCACCGGCTGGCCGGTTTATTCTGTCTCTGGAACCCGTCTGCTGGCGCGGCCTTGTTTCTCGTTTTTAAATGGCACGCCTCTGCGAGGCTTCGCTTCGGGAATTATTCCTATTATACCATCCGTCCAAACATTGCGCCACTTTTTCCCTGTCTGTGACCGGGACCCCTCCCCTTCGCTCAGGCCCGAAAATGTGGTATGATGTGGGAAAGACGGGCCGCAAGCTGCGGACTGTCAGATTTATCCAGTACTTTCAGGAGGACGAGAGAGCATGGCCTTTTGCAGGCGGGACAAAGCCGACGTAAAGTTCGACGTGACGCCGGTGGAGAATCTTTTTATCCAGGAATACATGGTGGACGCGCCCGGGGACTATGTCAAGGTCTATCTCTGCGCCCTCATGCAGAGCCGGTTCCCCGCCGCCGCCGAACCCAGCCTGGAGAAATTCGCCGCCGCCCTGCACATGGACGTGCAGGCCGTCCTCGACGCCCTGCGCTACTGGCAGCGCCGGGGCCTTGTGCGGCCCCTGGACGGCGAGGCTCCGGCCTACGCCCTTCTCAACGTGCGCAGCGCCATGTTCGACGGGGCGGAGAGCGCCAGGGAGAGCGGCTTCTACCGCTACAGCGAGTTCAATAACCGGGTGGCTGAACTGCTCCCCGGCAAGAAGCTCACCCCCAGGGACTATGAGGCCATGTACGACTGGATCGAGCTGTTCGGCATTTCCGAGGAGGCGGCCCTGGTTCTCATCAAGTTCTGCGTGGACAAGTGGGGCATTGCCAAAGTGACTGTCAGCAAGATGACCGGGGTGGCCCGGGAGTGGCAGAAAAAGGGTGTGGATACCCCGGAAAAAGCCCGGGACTACGTCTCCAACATGATGCTGGCCATCAGCCCGGCCAGCGACCTGCTGCCCTATATCGGCATCGGCTACCGCCGGGCCACGGCGGAGGAGGACAAGCTCTTCCGCAAATGGCGGGACGAGTGGGGCTTCTCCATGGACGGTATCCGTGCGGCCTGCGCCCCCATGAAGAACATTCAGAACCCCAACTTCGGCTATCTGGACAAGATTCTCGAGGGCCTGCACAAGCGGGGCCTGCACACCGTCCATCAGGTTGAGACCGGCCTGATGGACAAGGACGCCCGCAAGGCCCCTGTTCAGGAGTGCGCCCGCAAGCTGGGCGTCATCGGCGTGGTCACGGAGGAGTATATCCGCTATTATGAGGGCTGGCGGGCCTACGGCATGGAGCACGAGGCCATTCTCTCCTGCTGCGCCGAGGCCGCCGCCCAGGGCAACGGTTCCTTCAAGGGCGCGGAGTCCCTCATCTCGGCCTATGCCCGGCGGGGCATCAAGACGGCGGAGGCCCTGGAACGGGATCACAAGCTGGACAGGGAGCTCTCGCGGGTCTACGCTGCCGCGGGCATCCGCAAGCAGCCCACTGCGGCTGACAAAAAAGCCCTCGAGCGGTGGCGGCAGGCCTTCCCCCTGGAGGTCGTGCTCCAGGGTGCGGAGTACTCCTCCGACACCCTGCGGCCTATGGCCTTCCTCTCCAAGCTGCTTGACGAGTGGCAAAAGGCAGGCGTGAAAAACGTGGCCGGGGCAAAGGCCGAACGGGAGCGCCATTTAAGCGCCCAATCCCAGGGGGGCCAGAGGGGGGCGGCCGGGATCAGCTCCATCCACACGGACAGCGCCACCCTCCGCAGCGGCGACCTGCAAGATCTCTTTGAGGACTTTGGGAAGGAGGACAAATGAGCCGTTCACTGAGCGAACAGTATTCCGCCCTGCGGGAGGAGGAACTGCGGGCCCAACGCGCCCGCCTGCGGGAGGCCTACGAAGCCCTCCCCGCACTCCCCGCTGTGGACGGACGGAGTGCCAAGGCACGGGTGGCCCTGCGTCTGGCCCTGGCCGCCAGGCAGGACG
>JAHZEH010000225.1:3947-4218 GCA_019421925.1 Clostridia bacterium | reverse complement strand
TATGGCACTGGATCAGGGCACCACGAGCTCCCGCACCATTCTCTTCAACGAGGCGGGCGAGATTAAGAGCGTTGCGCAAAAAGAGTTCCGGCAGATTTATCCCAAAGCGGGCTGGGTTGAGCACGATGCTATGGAGATCTGGGCGACTCAGATCGGCGTAGCCCAGGAAGCTCTTGCCAAAGTCGGCGCCACCTACGAGGACATCGCCGCCATCGGCATCACCAACCAGCGCGAGACCACGGTCGTGTGGGATAAGACCACCGGCCAGCCC
>JAHZEH010000225.1:0-3865 GCA_019421925.1 Clostridia bacterium | reverse complement strand
TGGACGGACAAGCTCCGCAATAAGTGCGGCGTTGTTATTGACGCCTATTTCTCCGGCACCAAGATCCGCTGGATTCTCGAGAACGTTCCCGGCGCCCGTGAAAAGGCGGAGGCTGGCGACCTGCTCTTCGGCAATATCGACACCTGGCTGATCTGGAACCTGACCAAGGGCAAAGTTCATGTGACGGATTACTCCAACGCCTCCCGTACCATGATCTACAACATCTTCGAGCTCAAGTGGGACGATGAGATCCTCGAGCGCTTCAACATCCCCAAGAGCATGCTGCCCGAGGTCAAACCCTCCAGCTGCGTCTATGGCGAGACCGATTCCACCATCTTTGGCGGCCCCATCAAGATTGCGGGCGCTGCCGGCGACCAGCAGGCCGCTCTCTTCGGCCAGACCTGCTATCAGCCCGGTATGGCGAAGAACACCTATGGCACCGGCTGCTTCATGCTCATGAACACCGGCACCAAGCCCGTCATGTCCCACAACGGCCTGCTCACCACCATTGCCTGGGGTGCGGACGGCGTTGTCGAATATGCTCTGGAAGGTTCCATCTTCGTGGCCGGCGCCGCTATCCAGTGGCTGCGCGACGAGCTCAAGATGGTTGAGACCGCTCCCGATTCCGAGTACTATGCCAGCAAGGTCAAGGATACCAACGGCGTCTATGTGGTTCCCGCATTCGTCGGCTTGGGTGCTCCCCACTGGGATTCCTACGCTCGCGGCACCATCGTTGGCCTGACCCGCGGCGCCAACAAGAACCACATCATCCGCGCGACCCTCGAGTCCCTGGCCTATCAGACCTATGACGTCCTCAAGGCCATGCAGGAGGACTCCGGCATCAAGCTGGCCGCCCTCAAGGTCGACGGCGGCGCTTGCGCCAACAACCTGCTCATGCAGTTCCAGGCTGACATCATCGGCGCTCCCGTGCAGCGTCCCGTCTGCATTGAGACCACCGCTCTGGGCGCTGCCTATCTCGCTGGCCTCGCCGTTGGCTACTGGGCCAACAAGGACGACGTCATCAAGAACTGGGCCGTTTCCCGTGCGTTCGAGCCCCAGATGGATGAAGCCGAGCGCGAGGAGCTGATCAAGGGCTGGAGGAAGGCTGTCGGCCGTTCCCTGAAGTGGATCGACGCCTAATCCAATACATCGTGCCAGTTGTTTTTCTCAATCTGACTGCTTAGGCAGACCGGCGTGGTGCGGACAGAAGTCCGCACCAGCCTGTCGCCGGTGACAAAAAAATTGGTTCGCCGCAGTCGAACCCAATACAATATTGGCTCCCAATGAGATTTGGACAGAGAGTTTGGGCGCGGCAGGAATACCAAAAAAATTGGTAATGCTTGTCGTGCCTTTTCTTAGATAAAAGAAGGGTGGTTTTTAATGCTATGCGTGATGTAATTATTATCGGCGCGGGCGTGGTTGGCTGCGCTATTGCACGCGAGCTCTCCAAGCGCGAGCTGGACGTACTCGTGCTGGAAAGACATGGGGATGTAGCGGACGGCGGCTCCTCCAAGGCGAATACGGCTATCGTCCATGCAGGCTACGACTGCAAGCCGGGCACGTTCAAAGCGAAATTCAACGTCATGGGCAACCCCATGTTCGATCAGCTATGCAAGGATCTGGACGTGCCGTTTATCCGCAATACGTCCCTGATTATCGCCTTTGAAGGGGATAATCTCCAGGGACTGCAGGATCTTCTGGAGCGCGGCCGCAAAAATCATGTGCCCTATCTGCACATTGTGGATCAGGAGGGCCTGCGCAAGCTGGAGCCCAATGTGGGCAAGACGGCTGTGGCGGCGCTGGTAGCCCCCACGGGCGGCATTGTCTGCCCCTACGAGCTGACCATTGCCCTGGCGGAAAACGCCAACATGAACGGCGTAGACTTCCAGTTTCATGCAAAGGTGACCAAGGTCTATAAGGACGAGGAGTCCTGGGTTGTGGAACTGAAGGACGGTACGACCCTGCGCAGCCGCGCCGTAGTCAATGCGGCGGGCCTGTACTCCGATGTCATCAACAATATGGTCACGGAGAAAAAATTTGAGATTCTGCCCCGCCGGGGCCAGTACTACATGGTGGACAAGAGCTATAAGGATACGTTCAACGCCGCCATGTTCCAGATGCCCTCCGATAAGGGCAAGGGTATTCTGGTGGCCCGCACGGTGGACGGTTCCATTCTGCTGGGGCCCACGGCTGAGGATATCGACGACCGGGAGGACAACCGCACCACCCAGGAGGGCCTGGATGACATTCTCCTGCATGCGAGAAAGACCTGGGAGAACATCCCCATGCGCTCCATTATCACCACCTTCTCCGGCGTGCGCTCCCGTCCCAGCACGGGCGACTTTATCATCGGCGAGGCTGAGGACGCCCCCCTGTTTTTCAACGCGGCGGGCATTGAATCCCCTGGCCTGACCTCCGCCCCCGCCATCGGCGACTATCTGGCGGACATGATCAGCGAGCGCCTGGGCGCCCGCTTCAAGGACGATTTCAACCCCGTCCGCGTTGGGATTCCCCGCTTCCGCGAGATGAGCAATGAGGAGCGCGCCGAGCTGATTGCCAAGGATCCGGCTTTCGGCCGCATCATTTGCCGCTGCGAGACGGTTACTGAGGGCGAAATTCGCGCTGCGATCCGCCGTCCCCTGGGCGCCAGGAATGTTGACGCTGTCAAGCGCCGTACCCGCGCCGGCATGGGACGCTGCCAGGGCGGTTTCTGCGCGCCCCGCGTGGTGGAAATCCTCTGCGAGGAACTGGGCGTCAGCCCGATTGAAATCACCAAATTCGGCGGCGATTCCAAGCTGCTGGTTGGCAGGATCGGCGAAGATGGAGGTGCGAACTAATGCGCGAAGTTGATGTTTTGATCATTGGCGGCGGCCCGGCCGGCCTTGCGGCGGCTGCGGCGGCCAAGGAAGCGGGTATCGACAACCTGCTCATTCTGGAGCGCGAGGATAAATTGGGCGGCATCCTCAAGCAGTGCATTCATAACGGCTTTGGCCTGCATACCTTTGGCGAGGAGCTGACCGGCCCCGAGTATGCCCAGCGCTTTGTAGATAAAGTCATGGAGCTTCAGATCCCCTATCAGTGCGATACCATGGTGCTCAGCGTCACACCTGAACGTGTTGTGACCTCCATCATTCCTACGGAGGGCCTCCAGCAGTTCCAGGCCAAGGCCATTATTCTGGCCATGGGCTGCCGGGAGCGGCCCCGGGGCGCTCTGGGCATCCCCGGCTGGCGTTGCTCCGGCATCTACTCCGCCGGCACCGCTCAGCGTTTTGTCAACCTGGAGGGCTTTATGCCCGGCAAGAAAGTGGTCATCCTGGGCAGCGGCGACATCGGCCTCATCATGGCCCGCCGTATGACCTTTGAAGGCTGCGAGGTCAAGGCCTGTGTCGAGCTCATGCCCTACTCCTCCGGCCTCAAGCGCAACATCGTCCAGTGCCTGGACGACTATAATATTCCTCTGCTGCTCAACCACACGGTGGTGGACATCTCCGGCCGTGACCGCCTGGAGGGCGTCACCATCGCCGAGGTGGACGAGAATCGCAAGCCTATTAAGGGCACGGAGCAGTACATCGAGTGCGACACGCTTCTCCTCTCCGTCGGTTTGATCCCCGAGAACGAGCTCTCTGTGGGAGCGGGCGTGGAGATGGGACGCTCCACCCAGGGACCGGTGGTGGACGAGACGCTTCATACCAATGTGGAGGGCATCTTTGCCGCTGGTAATGTGCTGCACGTCCATGACCTGGTGGACTTCGTCTCCGAGGAGGCGGCCAGGGCGGGCAGGTGCGCTGCGGATTTTGTCTAGTGCAAGCGCGTCAGCAAAG
Source organism: Clostridia bacterium (assembly GCA_019421925.1). Lineage (GTDB taxonomy): Bacteria > Bacillota > Clostridia > Christensenellales > CALWSW01 > JAHZEH01. The sequence continues at coordinate 44 of JAHZEH010000225.1, read as the reverse complement.
AGGGCGCAGTGCCTGTGGAAGAGGGCTTCGGCGTGGGTGGATGC
>JAHZEH010000224.1 GCA_019421925.1 Clostridia bacterium | reverse complement strand
GGATGCCTCCACCGTAGCGGATATCATGGACCGCTGGCGGGAGTACCTGGGGCACACGGTCAATTTCAAGACGAGGAAGAAGTCCTACAAGAGCAAAAAGGTCATCCATAATCCGGAAAGTGAGTGGCTGATCTTTGAGAACACCCATGACCCGATCTGGACGGAGGCAATCGCAGATGCCGCGAGAGCAGCAAGGCAGACGCGCCGTCGTCCTACAAAAATGGGAGAAATGGGGATGTTCTCCGGCATGATGTTCTGCGCGGACTGCGGATCTGTCATGTATCAATGCAGAGCCACCAACTTCCGGCGCGAGCAGGAATACTACCTGTGCGCCGGCTACCGAAAGAGCCGTGACTTCTGCGGTCAGACCCATTCCATCCGCACGGTGATCTTGGAGGAATTGATTCTGGAAAACCTGCGGGAGATCGTTTCCTTCGCCTCCCGCAGTAAGGACGAGTTTGTGAGGCTGGTCATGGACAGTGACCTGCGGCAGCGTGACCGGGATCTTGCAAAGCGGAAACGGCAGCTTGTCGATTCCGAGAAGCGGATCACAGAGCTGGATGCTATCTTCAAGCGGCTCTATGAGGACAACATTTCGGGCAAGCTCTCCGATGAACGCTTTCAGAAACTCTCTGCGGACTATGAGAAGGAAGAACGGGATCTCAAGGTGCTGACGAGTTCCCTTCGGAAAGAAGTGGAGCTGGAGGAAAGCAAGTCGGCGGATATTGATCGTTTTCTCTCCGTTGTGGAGAGGTACACGGATATCCCGGAGCTCACGCCCTGCATCCTCCATGAGTTCGTGGAGAAAATCATCGTCCATGCGGCCAGCGACCCGAAGGGCAAGAACCGGACACAGGAGATCGACATTTACTACAAGGGTATCGGAGCCTTGGAAATGTCAAAAGTCACGGCATCAATGGAAAAATGAGAAAACGGTACAGCCGAAGCTATACCGTTCTCTCTTTCCTCACGATGTTTTCTTATCGGGAGCTGCCTTTATCCGCCTGCTTTTTCATTTCCCCCTTTTGTCTCTCCTGCCTCCGGCAGTTCCTCCGGTTCCTTCCACCGCCGGAGCGTCACCGATGCCTTGAAGAGGTCGCCGTCAATGGCAATGCCGAAATGCCCGCCCATGAGCTGGGCCAAATTGCGGGCAATAGAGAGTCCGAGTCCGGACCCCTCGCTGTGACGGGAGGAGTCCCCCCGCACAAACCGCTCCATCAGCTCGTCCGCCGGAATCCCCAGCTCCCGGGCTGAGACGTTTTTCATCTCCAACTGAATATAATCCCCCAGATCCCGGGTGGTGAGATAGACCCGGGAGGCGGGCATGGCATATTTGAGAGCGTTGGAAAACATGTTCTCCAGGATGCGCCAGAGGAGCCGCCCGTCGGCATTCACCAGGCTTTCCTCGCAGAAATTGGTGCGTATGGTCAGCCCGCTCTGTATGATGCGGTCGTCCAGTTCGCCCATTCCCTGGCGGATGAGGGCGCACAGGTCCACCCGCTCCATATGTACGGGCAGAGTGCCGCTGGCCGCCTTGGCCGCCTCAAAGAGATCCTCTGTCAACGCCTTAAGGCGCTGGGATTTACGCGCCAGCACATCCACATAGTCCCGTGCGGGACCGGGCAGGTCCTGTTTCTGGAGCAGGTCCACATAGGTGATGATACTGGTCAGCGGCGTCTTGATGTCGTGGGATACATTGGTAATGAGCTCGGTTTTGAGCCGCTCCGCCTTGACCTCCCCCTCCACCGCCGCAGACAGTCCCTCTGCAACGTTGTTGATGTCTCCGATCAGATCCTCCAGCCCGGCGGCGTCCGTGCTGTCGATGCGGAAATCCAGCTCGCCCCCGCGGATACGGGCGGCCCCCTCCTTGATCCGCTCCATCGCGCTGAAAAACTTCCCATGCATACCAAAAACCGCCAGGAGGATGACCGGCACCAGCACCAGAGACAGCGGGAAGGTAAAGGACAGCGCAATGCAGCAGATGATGACCGGAATGGCAATCCCCCAGTAGCGGACGGGCAGGCTCCGCGGCGCAAAGCACCTGCGCAGATAGCCCCAGCCCCGCTTGAGCAGGCGCAGGACGCGCGAAATCATCGTATTGCTCCAGAGCATCCCCGCCTTGCACTGCCGGGAGGCCGTGAGCATCCAGCCGATGGCCAGCACGGCCATAGCGCACATCATCATCCCGCAGATGAAATACTGGCGCAGATCCACCAGGGGGAAGCCCGTATCCCCCACAAACAGCAGCCCGAGGAAACCCAGCAGTGTCTCCACCAGGACCACGGCCAACAGCGTGATGTCCGGACAGAACCGGTCGATGGCCAGCAGATGCAGCGCGTCGTCCCCGCTGACCCGGCCAGCGACAGCAATCAGATAGACCGCGCCGAAGAGGATTGCAGCAATTCCCGCCGCCAGGAACGAGAGCCCGCCCAGCGCCCTCTCCCGCTCCGCCATATAGGCGCTCTCCTGCTGCACGAAATATTCCTCTGTCATGTCGATCTGTATGACGCAGTCCCCCTCCCGCAGTTCGGGAACCGCACCATACTTCTCCACATACCGCTGCAGGGAGTCCACCCCCTCGTTGCCCACAAAGAGGCCGTTTTCACCCAGCACGGTGAAGGTGTACTTGCCCTGCAGGGAGTCCGCCCGGGTCGCGGCCAGATCATATCGGGCAAGCTGCCCTGCAAGCGTCTCCTGATAGAGCTGTTCCAGCCGTTTCTGGCGCGTCTCCTCCAGCAGATTCACCTGTTCAGAGTACTCCCTCTCAGGGTCCTCCACCACAAACTCCACCATGTCCGAGGGCGCCAGGTAATACTGCTCCTGAACTTCCCCTTGGGCCAGGGTACCGCTCTTCTGCGCCTCCAGGGCGTCATGGTAGTCCTGTTCCGCCTGGGTAAGCTGCCCGTCAATCTGGCGGTTGATCTCCTCGATGGCCCCGGCGCATTCTGACAGGACATAGTCGCCCCTCTCGATGGCCTCCCGGCTCTCGTACTGCCCCAGGGGGGCCAGCTCCGCGCGGATGGCGTCGAGCTCCGCCGAATAGGCCTTGCTCTGCCTATAATTCATATTCCCCACGCCGTAGCGGAAGGAATCGGCGCTGGCCAGGCCATAGAGCAGGGACGCCAGGCCGGCGAACACCACAAGCCAGGCCATACCCTTGGCCCAGATGCTCCTTCTAAATTTTCTCGATCCTGTATCCAACGCCCCATACCACCTTTAAATACTTGGGTTCTTTGGGATTGATCTCAATCTTCTCCCGGATGCGGCGGATATGGACAGCCACAGTGTTCTCCGCGCTGTAGGCCGGCTCATTCCATACCTGCTCATAAATCTGTTCAATGGAGAACACCTTGCCCGCGTTCTTGAGGAGCAGAAGCAGTATCTTGTATTCGGAGGGGGTCAGGTGCACGGGCTGCCCGTCCACCGTCACCTCCTTGCGCTCATCGTCCACGGACAGGCCGCCGTTTTCGTAGACCGTGTCCGTCTGGACGGCCTGGCTGCCCAGAACAGTATAGCGGCGCAGCTGGGAGCGTACCCTGGCCACCAGCTCCAGGGGATTGAAGGGCTTGGAGATATAGTCGTCCGCCCCCAGATTGAGCCCCAGGATTTTGTCGCTGTCCTCTGATTTGGCTGAGAGCATAATTACGGGGATATTCTTGCTGTCCCGCAGGCGCATGATGGTGGAAAAACCATCCAGCACGGGCATCATCACGTCCAGCAGCACAAGATGCACCTCCTGCTGCTCCATGATAGAGAGGGCCTGCTCCCCGTCATAGGCCGTCAGAACATGATAGCCCTCCTTCTCCAGATAGATGCGGATGGCCTCCACAATCTCCCGTTCATCGTCGCATACCAGAATGTTCATGAAGCCTCCTTCTCCGGCATTTCCCCTGCCGGGCCAGTTGTCCCATTCATTGTATCAAAAACTTCAAAACCCTTGTTTTAATGTTTTCTTAACGAAATAAAGGGGCGGTTCTCCGCCCTTTTGTTTGAAACGCGCCCCCTAGTTCCCGGAGCTTGCCTTGATGGAAAACGGGTAGTCCACCTGGAGCATGGTATATGGATTGGTATAATTTACTCCGCTGCCCCACACGTTCACGGTGATATGCGCCGTATAGTTGCCCGCCAGCAGCCCCCGGGAAAAGCCCACGCGCACCACATCCCCCTCGGTCTCCACCAGGATATTCTCCGGCATGGTGCCAAAAAGGGTGCGGCCGCTGCGGGTTG
>JAHZEH010000223.1:2671-4237 GCA_019421925.1 Clostridia bacterium | reverse complement strand
AGCCAGCCGCTCTCTGTTTTTCGCGCGTCGAACATATAGAGGCGCATGACGGCCACGCGCTCCTCGCTGCACAGGCCGACAATAGTCTCCCCCTCCCGGCAGAAGGGGTGCGCCAGAGCGTGGGAATAATCGCCGAAAAATGTGCGCAGCTCCGCTGGGGTGAGGTCGGAGAGATCCCCGAAGAGGTAACGCCCAACCTGGCCGTCCATATGGAGGCGAAGGGCGTCCAGCAGGGCCACGGCGCATTCGGCTCCATTTTTACAGCTGCGGTAGGGCGGACTGTCCGTCTGGGAGAGCTGGCTGCCGTCCAGCGCGTATTCCTGAGTCCGCCGGTGCCCCAGGAGAGTATCCAGCTCCTGTACCCTTCGCACCCTGCCCTCCTCCAGCGTAAAGCGGCCGCCCTGGAGGGAGAGGGTGACAGAGGGCTCCTCTCCGCAGTGGACACAGAGGCAGGCATCCTCCGTGAGAGCTACCAGGTATTCCCCCGCGTGGTGCAGCTCGCCGCTCATCCCCGCGCCCAGGGACTGGGTAAAGAGCAGTTCCTCCCCGCGCTCCAGAGCAAGATGCAGGCCGCCGTCCTGATAAAGGGTTGCGAGCAGCCCGTCCTCCAGTTCCTGGACGGCCAGTGTAAAGGGGCTCTCGCCGGGCCGGTACTGGGCGGGTGGGTCCAGGTACAGCGCAAAACAGCCTGGCCAGAGTCGGGCGCGCACATCGCCGGCCAGGGAGGTGGGGTCCAGTTCGCTTCCGTCCAGCTCGAAACGCCGGGTCAGGGGGATGCGGCCGGGCACGAGGGGACGCGCCTCCAGATAGTGGACGCAGGAGGGCGAAAGAGGAAGCGTGACGGGTTGACCGGGCCCGCTCTCGCCCAGCGGAGTGCCATCGAGCAGCACGAGGGCGGAACAGGTGGTTTCAAGAAGCAGCACAGGCAGCACGGTATCTTCCTCCTTGGCAAGAGCGCCTGTTTATCTGTATGCGGCCGCCGGGGATTTGATACAATACTACTGTGAGACTTCCGCCGACACGAAGAGCCGCCCCTTCCGGGAGACACCCTGGACCCCCAGCAGCTTGGCCCGTCCTTTTCCCCGCACGGAGAGGACGCTTCCCTCGGGGACCTGCCTGCCCTTGTCCGTGACGCACAGGAAATCCACGGACACGGAGCCGGAGGCAATGAGGGCGGCGGCTTGGGTGCGGGGGAGGGCGAAGAGGGCGGATACCAGGCAGTCCAGCCGGGTGGAGGGAATATTGACGCAGATTTCGCGGACAGTGCGCTCCGGGGGACGCAGCTCGGAAAGGCCGGCCAGCCGGGAGGTCAGGGGGTGACGGCCCGCCTGAGTCAGACACGAGGCGACGGAACCGGCCACGGTCCGGGCAAGCAGGACCTGGGCCTCGCCGGGAAAAACAAGGATATCCCCGATGCACTCCCGGCGGACCCCCTGGTTCATGAGCGCCCCGAGAAAATCCCGGTGGGTGCCGGCGCCCCCCGCCCCGTGGCCCACGGTGAGCAGAGACATGGCCCCGTCCAGAGCGGGCGCATCCCTCCCGTGGGGAAGGCCGGGCACCCCCCGG
>JAHZEH010000223.1:0-2661 GCA_019421925.1 Clostridia bacterium | reverse complement strand
GCCTTCTGCGTCCGGCTTCCTCATAGCCGCCGTGGAAAATGCCGTGCGCCCCCAGGCGGTTCAGAGCAGCCTGGGCCTCGGCCTGCTGGGCGGGATCAAGAAAAAAAGTATGCACTGGGGCGCATCGGGCCTCGCATTGGTCAAGCAAATCTTCTATACGCAGCATTGGGCTTTCCTCCTCTGCACCCCATCCTGACAAATCCCGGGCGTTCTCATACGTCGGATAGTCAAGGGGGACTTCCGCCCCTTGATTACCCGCCGGCAAAGGCAGCCGGGACTGTCGATGGTGGGTGCAGCCCATCTACTTGCCGTTAACCGGCCCGGCTGACCTTGCTATTTACTCGATAAACTGTAATTTAAAATCTGAGCTGTGCTCCAAAAGCAAATTAGATTTATACTTTCTTCCGGGTTAAGAAAATTCCAAAGATTGACCCGATAAGAATCATAGGTGCTAACCTGACAAACAGCCATTCAAATACGTGAAAAGCTGCTCCGAAAACGGCTGTTTCAGGATCACTATAATTCCAACCCAAGTAAGGACTATCTATTGCTATGAGCACCGCAGAAATTATTACTATGACCGTGCACAATGAGATAAGTAACCAATGGAGAAATTTTCTTCTCGTGGTTTTTCTTTGTGCCAGCTGCAAGTTTATAACCTCCAATTTTTTGGAAATCGCTTTTAAGTGATCGGCCTCCGTTTCAACAACAGGTTCTCCGAGCAATGTGCTTACAGATGTTTCAAGCGCTTCCGATATGGAAACCAGCATATCAGAATCGGGGACTGACAATCCTTGCTCCCATTTGGAAATTGTTTGTCTCACCACGTTCAGCTTGACAGCAAGCTCTTGCTGAGAAAGTCCTTTTGATTTTCTGATTGCTTTAATATTTTCGCTTAGCATTAGGGATAACCTCCTTCCTTCTAGCTCCTGCCACAATTATATGAAGAATTGCCCGTTGCTACAAGCAACGCATTTTAACATCCAAGCAGAATGACAATTGCCATTCTGTTCTTTGACAATAATTGTATTAAGCAATTGCTGACTTTTCAGCCAAATATCCTTTCATGTCATGAAATAGTGGGCGGCTGCCTGTCAATTCTTATGTGCTGCTTTACCGTACATGGGCGTTTACGCAAGAGGGGGGAGCATGTTGTATTTAAACCGGCAAGATGGTAAAATATCAAAAGAAACCTTTGAAAACGGGCCGGGCTGAGGGAAACCTGCCGGTTCGTAAATCCAAAGATGAGAGGGACGGAAGATGAAAACCACTGCGGACTATTTGTATCAGAATATGGCGGAGTGCGGCGGCAGGGAAGTGACCCTTTCGGGCTGGATTCGCACGGTGCGCGAGAGCAAGGCCCTGGGCTTCATCGAGCTCAACGACGGAACCCGCATGAAATCGGTGCAGATCGTATTCGAGCGGGAGAAGCTGTCGGCGGGCGGGGAACTGAAGTTTTCCACCGGCTGCGCGGTCACGGTGACGGGCGAGTGCGTACTCACCCCCGAGATGAAGCAGCCCTTTGAAATCCACGCCCGTGAGATCGCCATGGAGGGGGACTGCCCGCCGGAATATCCCCTGCAGAAGAAGCGTCACTCCTTTGAATACCTGCGCACCCAGCTCCATCTGAGGCCGCGCACCAATACCTTTTATGCGGTGTTCCGGGTGCGCTCCCTGGTGGCTCAGGCCATCCACCGCTATTTTGAGGAGAACGACTTCCTGTATGTACACACCCCTATCATCACCGGTTCGGACTGCGAGGGCGCCGGGGAGATGTTCCGGGCCACTACGCTGGATCTGGCCAACGTGCCCAGGCAGGAGGACGGCAGTGTGGACAACTCCCAGGACTTCTTCGGCAAGGAGGCCAACCTGACCGTGTCCGGCCAGCTCTATGCAGAATCCTACGCCCTGGCTTTCCGCAATGTCTACACCTTTGGCCCCACCTTCCGGGCGGAGCAGTCCTATACGGCACGCCACGCCGCAGAGTTCTGGATGATTGAGCCGGAGATGGCCTTTGCCGACCTGGAGGACGACATGCGCCTGGCTGAGGGCCTGGTCAAGTATATCATCCGCACCCTTTTTGAGAAGGCACCCGATGAGATGGCCTTCTTCAACCAGTTTATCGACAAGTCCCTCATCGAACGGCTGGAGAACGTCATGAACAGCGAGTTCGCCCATGTGACATATACCGAAGCGGTGCGCCTGCTGGAGGAGTCTGGCCACGAGTTTGAGTATAAGCCCTTCTGGGGCTGCGATTTGCAGACCGAGCATGAGCGTTACCTCACAGAAAAGGTGTTTGGCAAGCCCGTATTTGTCACCGATTATCCCAAAGACATCAAAGCTTTCTATATGAGGGCCAACGAGGACGGCAAAACTGTGGCCGCCATGGATCTGCTGGTGCCCGGCGGGGGCGAGATCGTGGGCGGAAGCCAGCGCGAGGAGCGGCTTGATCTGCTGGAAGCGCGCATTGAGGAGCTGGGTATGCGCAAGGAGGACTACTGGTGGTATCTGGAGCTGCGCAGGTTTGGCGGCTGCAAGCATGCGGGCTTTGGCCTGGGTTTTGAGCGCATCCTCATGTATGTCACGGGTATGGCCAATATCCGCGACGTCCTGCCCTATCCCCGCACGGCTGGTTCTGCCGAGTTCTAAGGAGGAGCGCCG
>JAHZEH010000222.1 GCA_019421925.1 Clostridia bacterium | reverse complement strand
TCCTGGCGGACATCGAGCAGGCCCTGGCCCAGCTCTGAGACCGGACTTTCCGTGCAAAAGAATAACAGGCGGGGGCCCTCTGTAAAGGGGCCCCCTTGTTTTGTCCGACGCACTTTGGGGTTGTTGACTGAGCACCCTCGTGGACTGTCCCCATGGTGGGGCGCATTGCCGCCCGGGCAGGATGTCCAAGAAGCCCCAGCCCCTTGATTGTCCCCGGGGCTGCTGTTTCAGAACGCAGCGGGGGCGCCCCCTTGTACAGGGGGCGCCCCAATAGCGTCAATAAGGTTTAGGTTTATTTCAGCGTCCCTTCGCCGCCCATCAGCCTCGTCATCTCCTCGATTCTTTCGATCGGAAAGGGCGGAAGCACAATGGGCTTCATAGCCAGCGACATCAGTTTCATCGGGTTGTCGTCTGCGGCAATCCTGTTGGAACTCAATTTCCCACAGATGCGGCAGCGGTGAATAATGGCCCACTCGCCATGCTTTTTCACCCATACCGCAACCGGCTCCATGACGCCCCCGCAGCCGGCCCCCCTGTCGCCCGGCTCCTCGTCCAGGTGCTGGCTGCACAGACAGTTGGGGCAGTGGTTTCTGTGTTCGCTGCCCGCGCCCATAGGGACCACGGTTCTTCCGCATACCTTGCATACAAAGGCGTCGCTGCAAGCGTGCGTCCTATAGTACCCTTTTTCAAATGACCTTTTCTTCTCTTCCCGCCTCATGCGAGTTTTCCTCCTAAAAGTTAAATCTAACCCCTGGGAGGCTTGTGTCCGATTGTCTCGCGCAAACCTCCCGGCTAGCGCACAATCTCCAGAATGCTGTTGATTTTCATACGTTTCTCCTTAAAAATCTCCCGGGAGCCAGCCCTGTGGCCGAATCCCGGCGTGGTCCTGCCTGCCCGTCCGCCGCTACTGGGGGAACCGCCCGAAATTTTCCAACGGGAAGAGCACAAAGCGCACCCGGCCAATGATGCGGTAGTAGGGCACAGGGCCGGTCTGGCGGCTGTCCTTGGAGACGTTGCGGTTGTCCCCCACCACAAAAACGGTATCCTCCGGCACCCTCGTAGGCTCCAGGTCGGAATAGATCACGTCGTTCCAGTAACCGGACTCGTCCAGCTTTTCCCCGTCAATATAGATGGCGCCCCCTGTGATCTCCACCACCTCCCCCGGCAGGCCGATGACCCGCTTAATCACAGCCTCGCCGTCATCGCTGTAGCGGCAGATAATAACCTGCCCCCGCTGGGGCGGCCTGAACCAGAATTCCACCTTGTCCACATAGACCTGCTCGTCCGTGAAGAAGGTGGGCTCCATGGAGGGGCCCTCCACCCGGGTGATCTGGAACACGAACATGCGCAGGCTCAGGGCAAAGAGCACAGCATAGACCAGCACGACCAGCGTCTCGTGATTATAGGAGCGCATGAACGCCTTTTCCTTCTCGTGCATCTTATCGGATGCCTTGCGCAGTTTCCTGCGCAGTTTGGGGCTGGGCCTGTTATTCATCATTTCTCGCCTTCTTTGGTCTGCAAAATACGAACGGCTCCCTTCTGGAAGTCCGCCCTGGAGAGCATCACAATACGGCTGCATCCGCAGCATTTGATTTTGACATCCGCACCCGTGCGGATAATGGTCCAGGCATTGCTGCCGCAGGGGTGGGGCTTGCGCATCTGGACAGTATCGCCCAAATCAAACCGTTCAATCATCTCTGCCCTCTTCCTCCTCTTCCGTCCTGTCCTCCTCATTGTCCAGCTGGGACGCCTGGGGCACCCCGTCCGCCTTTTTCTGGTTCTTGATCCACTCGTCCAGCGTCTGAAAGGAGGAATTGGGCACCGCCTGGGCCTGCTGCTCCGCCGCGGCGCCTGTCAGCACCACCAGGCGGTTATAGGGGATTTCAATCCCGTTTTTGTCAAAGGCCTCCTTGATATAGAGGCGCAGGTTGCGCTCCAGCTGCCACTGCTGGGTAGCCTGGGCCCGGCAGACGACCCGCAGGCCCATGGAGCTCTCGTCAAAGGAACGGATGCCCTGAACCGACGGCCTCTCAATTACGATATCCGGGAAGGCGTCCGCGCAGGCGTTGGCCGCCTCCAGCAGAACCTCCATGGCCTTGCGTGCGTCCTGCTCATAGGAGATGGGCACATCCACCACGGCCAGCCAGCCGCCCCGGGTGCAGTTGACCACCTGGCGGATGCTGCCGTTGGGAATGACGAACTGTTCGCCCAAATAGTTGCGCAGGTAGGTCACCCGCATGGCGATGGCCTCCACCGTGCCCTCAGAGGTACCCGCATCGGTGTTCAGGCGGACATAGTCCCCCACGGAGTACTGATTCTCAAACACGATAAACAGCCCCGCCAGAATATCCTTGACCAGGCTCTGGGCGCCAAAGCCAATGGCAATGCTGCCAATGCCCGCCGTGCCCAGAAGGGTCATGGCGGCGCTCACATTGAACACCTGCAAAATAGCCAAAATAGCGGCGAAATAGATCACATAGCGCGCCACGGAGCGGGTGAGCGTCATGACGCTTGTGGTGTGGCGGGCGGTCTCCGGCGGCCCGTCCTTCTGTTTCGCCTCGGCAATGGCCTTGGCCGTCAATTTGGAGATGGTCTTGATGAGGAAGCGGGCCAGGAACCAGATGACCACGGACAGCAAGATATCCCAAATCAGGCCGGGGATATTCTCCAGCAGGTTGCCTCCGAACTCCACAACCTCATCCCACATGCGCTGCAGAAAGGTTTCATTTTTCATAGGGATGCATCGCTCCTTCCCTCGCTACTTTGCACAAAAACGGCGAACCGTATGTGGCCGCCGTTTCATACTGTTTGTCTGAGTCAGTGGCCCTCCTCGGATCATTCCTCGGCGGGCTGTGCGATCCCGTTGAGCAGGAAATCCCTTGCATGTTCCAGGAAGCGCTCCGTCTTCTCCTCATGCACAATATGCCCGCAGTTGCGGACCAGAGCGAATTCCACATGGCGCAGTGCAATATGGAACACCTCCGCAATGGCGATCTCGTGCCAGCGGTCATCCATGCCCCAGAGAATGAGCACCTCGTGGTCAATGTCGCGCAGGTGGGTGATGACCTCCTCCTCGGCAAAGGCGCGCAGCATCATGCGCAGCTCGTTTCTCTTTTCTTTATTCAGATAGGGCCGGTAATATTCCTGTACCATCTCGCCGTTGATGACCGTCTGGTCAAAGAAAGCGTCGCTGAGCAGGTTCCCCACCGTGCGCTGGCTCAGGAAGGCGGCAGCAAAGAACCCCCACAGGGAACTGTCCATGGCCCTGCAAAAAAAGGGCATGGTCGGCGTCATCCCGCCGGGCGAGACCAGCAGCAGCCTGCCGCAGCGTTCACCAAAGCGCTCGGCAAAATCCAGCGCATAGAGCGCGCCCATAGAGAACGCGCAGATGTGGGCGCTCTGGAGGCCCACCGCATCCATAAAACCGGAAAGCAGCTCCGAGATGTGATGGATGGAATAGTCCTCCATCAGCGGCCCCTCGGTATAGCCGTGGCCGGGCAGGTCTATGGCAAATACGCGATAATCCTGCGCCAACGCCTCAAACACGCGGTGCCAGGTGTAAAGCGATTGCCCCAGGGAGTGGATGAGAAGCAGCGGTTCGCCGCTGCCCTGCTCCACATAATGGATGCGCAAATCCCCCACCTCGGCGTATTCCCCCATGTGATCGGAATTGAGGAACCGCTTTTCTTTCTGAATAACTTCAGGTATCAAACTGATGGCCTCCTAACCATGCGCATCATCACTGAACGCATAGCTTCACTGTTGATGATTCATACAACTCATCATACATGATCGCAGGTTTTTTTGCAAGTACTTGCCAATTTCACAGCCATCCTGGCGTTTGACAAACGGGCCGTTCCGGTGATACGCTAGGACTTGGTAAATGTTCACCAATTTGAAAGGAGATGCGTTCCTTGAAGATCACCAATATCACCAACCCCAAGCGCTTCTTCGAGGCGTTGGACCAGTGCAAAGGCCGGGTGGAACTTGTCACCAGCGAGGGGGACCGCCTCAATCTAAAGAGCAAGCTCTGCCAGTACATCGCCCTGACGCAGATGTTTACCGAGGCCAAAATCGACGAGGTTGAAATTGTCGTCTCCGAACCAGAGGACATTGATCTGCTCAAGGCCTTCCTGGTGCAGCGTTAAATGAAAACAGACCGCAGCCCGGTATCTTTAAAGAGGGGCGCGCCTTGAATAGGGCGCGCCCCTCTTTTTATCAGCCCTGGGCGTACTCCCGGGAGGCCCCGTC
>JAHZEH010000022.1:12332-15382 GCA_019421925.1 Clostridia bacterium | reverse complement strand
CGCCATGGCGGGCGAGGGCCCCTTCACCCCGGAGCGTACCGGTAGCCTGCCCGCTGTCCCCCTCATCGAGCTGTGCTTCTCCGGAGCCTACACCAAGCAGGAGCTCATCGACAAGATCACCCAGAAGGGGGGCATGTCCGCCTATCTGGGCACCAACGACCTGAGAAAATGCGAACGGCTCATCAAGGAGGGGGATGAGTATGCCGCCCTGGTGCTTGAATCCATGGCCTACCAGATCTCCAAGGATATCGGAGCCATGGTGGCCGTGCTGGAGGGCCGCGTGGACGCCATCATCCTCACAGGGGGGCTGGCCCACTCCAACCGCCTGACGGGCTGCATCAAGCAGCGGGTCAGCCCCATCGCCCCGGTCAAGGTCTACCCGGGCGAGGACGAGCTGCGGGCCCTGGCCGAGGGGGCGCTGCGCGTCCTGCGCGGGGAGGAGCAGGCCGTGGAGTATTGATATCAGGGCTGTGTCCCTGGGGCTCCGCCAGCCAAGCAAATCCCCGTATTATTACGCCTTGCCCGGAAAAACAGCCTGAACAGCAAAAAAACACCGGAATCATCCGGTGTTTTTTGCTCTCTGCAGAGAGATAGACTAAATCTCGTTTTTTATTTACCTTCAACCGCGCTCTTGGCTGCGACACGGCCAAAGATAGACACAGCGGGAACCGCATTTCCGCCAAGCCTGTTCGCACCGTGGATACCTCCGCAGACCTCGCCCGCGGCATAGAGGCCGGGGATAGGCTGGTTCTGTTCGTTCAAAACACGCGCGGAGGTGTCGATGCGCACGCCGCCCATGGTGTGGTGCAGCATGGGCTTCTGCTGGCCGGAGGCCCAGAACGGACCCACTTCAATGGTCATGTCGTAAACTTCGCGACCGAACTGGTCCACTTTCTTGTCTTTAACGTTCTGGTTGAATTCTTCCACCGTCTTGACGAGGTTGTCTGCGTCAACCCCGATCATTTCCGCCAGTTCTTCCAGGGTGTCCGCCTTGTAGATTGTACCTGCCGCCAGCCGGTCTTCCAAGCCCTTCTGGCTGACGTTGGCGTCCACAACCCGCTGGTCGTTGATCATGTACATATACTGGCCGGGCTGATCCAGGATTGCCAGGCTCATCTGGTCGCGGCGCCCATCTTCCCGTACAAACCGCTCGCCGTTCTGATTGACAAAAATCAGGCTGTCGATCACGGTGCTGACCGTGGGAGCGCTGCCAATGGGCAGCATCTGGATATACTCTATTCCCTCCAGGGCGGCGCCGGCCGCTTTGGCAATCTCAATGCCGTCGCCCGTGGCGCCAGGCTGGTTGGTCGTGCCGATATCCGCGGGGATCTTGGGATTATAGGAGCGGCAGAGCTCAATATTCGCCGCAAAGCCGCCCGTCGCCATGATAACGCCCTTGCTGGCCCTGAACTCATACTCCGTGCCGTCAACGGTGCTGACCGCTTTCACGCCCACAGCGCGGCCATCCTCCAGGATGATCTCTGTGACACGGGTATCCACCATGATTTTCTGATTATATTGGGTGGTCGCAGCTTTCTCCAGCGGGATGGTGAAATCAGAGCCAACACTGTTCTTGGGATAGTGGGTCCGCGGCCATGTGGCCCCAATTACCGCCGTAATATTATGCTGCCATTCCGTGCCGTAGGATTCGAGCCATTTGATGGTCTCCAGAGAATTTTCGCACAGGATGCGGATCAGATCCAGGTTGGCGATCTGGTCGCCGCCGTCATAGGTCTGCTGGATGTGCTTTTCGATGGAGTCCTCAATCCCAAATTCGGCCTGAAGCTCAGGATCCACCGCATTGTAGGCTGCGCCGGAGCGGGCGGTGTTGCCGCCGGTTGTAGGCATCTTCTCCAGCACGATGCATTTTGTGTTAAGCTCTCCGAGCTGCACCGCCGCGGCCAGCCCTGCGCCGCCGGCGCCGACAACGATGACCTCCGTCACCTCCTTAACGATTTCGCCGGTGCCCTCCTCTTTTTCCACAGAGACCGCTTTCAGCGCCTCAACATCGCCGCCAGCCTGCACAACGCAATCGGCTACTGCAGCAAGGATCGCATCACTGGTCATGGTTGCGCCCGCGATCGTATCAATATTCAGGGACTGATTTTCGACAATCGCCTTGGGGATGCGCTCGATGGGCGCGTCAGCGATGCCGCTCGTCTCCTTGTGTTCCACTACCTGTACGTCCGTAATAGCGTCGTCACTGAACGTAACGGATACTTTCACAGGAGCGTTCTTGCCTGCGCCCTCCGCAGTATAGGAGCCGGCCGTATAGAGCGCAGCCGGTTCCGCCGGGGCGTCTGCCGGCGCCTGAGACTCCGCCGGAGCAGGGGTGGTCGTGGTTGCGGCCGGCTGGGAACAGCCAATCGCCGAAACCAGAAGGCATAGCGCCAGGAGCAGGGCAAACAACGACTTTTTCGACATTTCTTTTCCTCCTGTCTTCTGTTTGCACCCGTTTCACAAAAGCAAGTGAAATGGATGCTTCTTTGTCACTATACAGGAGGAACCAAGTTCCCAGTCAATCTATTTTGCAAAAAAAATCACGATTTTTTTAATTCCGCAAACGGTACCCACATAGCCTCGTATTGTTGATTGCATCCGTCCTCAAAAACGGAGGAGATCATAGTTGAAAAGGGGTCTCCGGCCAGTTTGAGATGGTTTTCCTTGAAATATTCCCTGATGTGGGAGAACAGGGCCTCCATATCCGGCGCCTGATAGCGGCCTTTGACCACGCTGAACACGTAGGTCTGGGGCGGCAGATAGGAGACTCTCTCGTCCATCCTGACGGGGCAGAGCTCCCGGTCGCTCTCCGCAAAGCAGTATCCAAAGTCAGTCACTGTGGCGTCGGTGACCGAAAAGTCCTCGGACAGCCCCCGATATTGCTTAAAGGAGGCCACATTGGGCACATAGTTCACCCACTCCTTGATCCGCTCCAGATCACCATCCTGTATTTTGAGCGAATGCGGCGTATCCCCGCGCCCCACAGGCAGAAAAGTAATATAGTATAATCCAAATCCCCGCAGAATGCTGCATTTGTTATAATTTTCCTC
>JAHZEH010000022.1:11283-12322 GCA_019421925.1 Clostridia bacterium | reverse complement strand
AAGCTGGCGCAGGATAACGTCCGCACTCCGCTGTTTATCCTGGATTTCCTGCTGGAGCGTACAGTACTTTGAGTAGAGCATCTCCCTCATCTCGGGGAGAGAGTACATTTTGTCAATGTTGCTGATCTCCTTGATGGAGAAACCGTATTTTTGATAGGCCCTGCAGCGGAAGATCGAGTAAATATCTTCAATATCCAGGGACATATAGCTGTTGTTCTCATCCCGAACCGGATTAACAATCCCTTTCTCCTCGTAAAAGTGCAGGCCCTTTCGAGTGATATGATACGCTTCGGCAATCTGCTTAATTTTTACTTTCATCTCCGTCACCAATAAAAAACAAATTACTGTCGGATTGGTTTCGCCGGCTGTTCTAGTCCCGCGTGGTGAGATACTTCTCCAATTTGCGCTTGACCCGCTGGAGGGCGTTGTCGATGGACTTGACATGCCTTCCCAGCTCCTCGGCGATCTCCTGATAGGACTTGCCCGAGAGATAGCTCAGCAGCACCTCCCGCTCCAAAACGGAGAGCACCTCGCCGATGCGCTCCTCAATGGCGGCATAGTCCTCCTGTCCGATCAGCAGGTCCTCGGGGTTGGCCATGCGCCCGGCGGACAGCACGTCGATGAGGGTCCTGTCCGAGTCGTCGTCATAAACCGGCTTGTTGAGGGACACATACGAGTTGAGGGGGATGTGCTTCTGGCGGGTGGCCGTCTTGATGGCGGTGATCATCTGCCGGGTGATGCACAGCTCAGCAAAGGCCCGGAAGGAGCTGAGGCGCTCCTCCTTATAGTCCCGGATGGCCTTATACAGCCCGATCATCCCCTCCTGGATGATGTCCTCCCTGTCCGCTCCAATGAGGAAATAGGAGCGGGCCTTGGCCCGCACAAAGTTCTTGTAGCGGTTGAATATCTCGTCAAGGGCGTCCTCCCGGTTCCCCTGGGCCAACAGGGCCAGCTCCTCGTCCGTCGCCTCCGCCAGATTGATCCCGCTGCGCTGTCCCGCCGCTTCAGGCGGCTCCATCAGGTTCCTCTCCTCCATGGC